>LUSA01000047.1 GCA_001629235.1 Marine group II euryarchaeote REDSEA-S43_B8
TTTCCAGAGTATGCGTACACGTTGTAGTAAACCGTTGTTCCACCAACTGTCGATGAGTTGGCCGATACAGTCTCGGGATTGTCGTAGTACGAGTAAGAAAGTGTGTTCTGGTTCGAGTCATAGAGGTAAAGGTCCAGATCTGCCGATGTGTTCGTCCAGGACAATGAGGCCCAAGTGGTCCAGTTGTTGGGGACGAATACGGAGTAGTAGTCGCTTGTGTCCCAGTTGTTGTCCACCCATCCCTCGAAAGTCGAGAGGTTCCCGGACATGTTAATCTGCAGGGCAGTTGAAGATGAGCCCCCTGCGTCTAATCCCGAGCCAGCGTCGTCTTGTGATGAGCCAGGCTGCCCTGAAGTGGAGAACAGGGTGATTGTGAGGTTGTAGTCGCCCTCGTCTGTGTTGGTAAGTACCCTGATGTATACGTGGCCACCCCCTACGCTGGAGCCGTTGCTTGAAACCTCGTAGGGGGAGGAGTAGTCGTATTGGATGTAGTAGGTCGCGCTTGACTCGATGAGTGATAGTTGCGAGCCCGATGTGGACCCGTTAGGGAAGCTCATGGTCACGAAGATGCCGTTGCCAGATGGAACTGAGATGTTGTACCAATCCTGGGTGTCAAAGGTGTCCGAGATCCATCCTGATAACGACTGATTGCTCGAATTTAGAGGGGTGGCGGAAGTCGAGGTGTCGCCAGCGTCCCCTCCGGTGCCCGCATCGTTCTGGGTGGGCCCTTGCGGTTCTGAGAATATCCAAACCTGTAGGGTGTATTGCCCGGATCCTGACCACCTCCTAGCCTCGATGTAGACTGTGGAGCCGCCAATGCTGGTACCGTTTGATGTGACCTCATCGTACGAAGAGGTAGAGAGGCTGGAGTCTATTTGCGAGTTGCCCGAGTCGTACAGGTAAAGGTCGAAATCGGCACCTGAAGGAGATGTCAGGCCGACTGATACCCCCGTTCCATTGGGCATGGAGATGGAGTAGAAGTCAGATGTGTCAGTCGTGGACAGGTTGCCCGAGTAGGTTGAGTTGGTAGCGCTTAGGGAGGTCGAGCTGCTAGCGGTTCCACCGGCGTCTGAACCTGAGCCTGCGTCGTCAGCGATTGCAACCGAGGAGATTAGGCTCAGAATCATTATCGTGGCCAGTGTCCTTGCGGTCGCTGCCGTATCGCCCATGGTTATGGCGTGGGCCCGAGTGTATTGAAGGTTGGTGAAAAATGGTGCAAAAAACACACCGCGTGCGAGTGCGTCGGTTTAGTAGTGGTAGAATCCTGTGCCGGACTTCCTTCCCAGCTCTCCTTTGGATACCTTCTCCACCAGTAGATCTGCGGGTGCGTACTTGTCGTCTTCCATGCCTTCTTCGAGTACGTTCAGGATGTGCATTACCGTATCCAGGCCAATGAGGTCAGCAAGAGCCAGTGGGCCTATTGGGTGGTTCATCCCCAGCTTCATTATGCCGTCTATTGCCTCTGGCTCTGCTACGCCCTCCTGCAGAGTCAGGATTGCCTCGTTGATCATTGGCATTAGAATCCTGTTGCTTACGAATCCGGGGGAATCCATGCAGGAAAGCGGGATCTTCCCCATCTCCTCGGAGGCTGAGATCACTTCTGAAGTGACCTCTGCGGAGGTTTCTTCGCCGTTGATAACCTCTACTAGTTTCATAATCGGGACTGGGTTCATGAAGTGCATCCCGATTACTCTGTCTGCCCTTTTTGTGTGGCTGGCTATCTCGTTTATCGAGATGCTCGAGGTATTGCTTGCCAGGATTGCCTCTGGCTTGCAGATGGAGTCCAGTTGGCTGAAGGTGTTGAACTTCAGTTCTGGTATCTCGGGTATCGCCTCGACAACTAGATCGCATTCCGAGAGTGCATCCATGCTCACTGATGTACTGATCCTGGACAGTGCGGAAGAGGCTTCCTCGTCGGTGATTCTTCCCTTGGAAGCAAGCTTATGCAGGGAGTTGGAAATCGTCGACACTCCTCTCTCGAGGAACTCCTCTTTGATGTCAACCATGATTACTTCCTTGCCGCTGCAAGCAGCGACCTTAGCGATTCCGTTTCCCATCTGCCCAGAGCCGACGACTCCTACCGAGTGAACTGCCATGTTTGACTCCGGGATGGACGGGGAGATGAGGTTTGGGATGCGGCTACTCCGAACGGACCATCCTTCTTCTCGCTATTCTCAGCGTTATTGCAATGATGGCAGAGAGAGTCGCAATACCACTCAGGGAGAATACCCACAGCATGGTCCCAGAGTTTTGAGCATCGTCTATGGCCCAGTCTATCCAGTCTTGCTTCAGCACGTCAATCTGGTATTGATTTGAGTTCTTGGCTTGGTCCATTGAGAATCCCTCCAAGATGTGCTGTCCTGGGGAGTCGGGGACGGTGATGTTCTGATGGAAGATGCCTGTCTCAGGGCAGATTAAGTCTCTCGATTGGACTTCGCTGCTTATTCTAACTAGAAGGCCAGGTTCGCATTCTCCGAAAACCTCCCTGAGATTCGATAGTGTGTAGCCCTGGTACGTCTTCTCCGAGAATGCCAGTACTGGAGGGGTAGAGTCTAGCTCTACAGAAATTGTGTAGGAGTCCGTGCTATCTAGCGAGTCTATCTCGATTAGGAATTCGTTCTGGCCTTCAACCAGATCGAGGGATAGGACTGGGTTTTCTGTGCCAGGTTCTACCACTCCCGTCGAGCCTGTTGTGAGGCTGGTCCAGCGGACTTCTTGTGACGGGTGCCTGTCTAGGATGATGTCTATGCTATCGAGTGAGACCAGGGGTTGGCTGCTTCCCGATACCGAAGTGTCGTAGTTTGACTCGGGCAGTTGCATTTCCCTGCACTCGTGGAATGAGTTGTTGTTTTCCTGAGGAGAGGTCCGGTCAATGGCGTGAAGGCAGAATGTTTGGCTCCCTGTGGAGTTCAGAATCATCGCTCGGGACCCGGAGGATCCCTTCTGAGTCGCCACCTCAACTCCGTTTACGGTCACCTTCAGGGAGACTTCCTCCGAAGACCACCACGAAAGGTTCTGCACGTGATCCCCCAGTGCATCTCCGCTGGATGGGGAGAGTACCCAGGATATTTCCGGAGCAATTGAGTCCATAGTCAGGGACCAATTTCTATTGTGTGTGTTTCCGGCCCAGTCCTCCAGTGATATCGATATGGCTACTTCACCCTGTCCCAGTCCTTCTAGGGAGAGTGGGACGGAGATTTCTGTGGTCTCTTCATACTGGTC
>LUSA01000048.1 GCA_001629235.1 Marine group II euryarchaeote REDSEA-S43_B8
ACTGATTACAGCGGTTCCAGCAATTACGTCGACATACCGGAAGACTCGAGCGACTCCAACTCAACCAGTTGGTCTGTAGTCAGCCAGGGCAACTCCGGCGTTGCTTACCCCGGATGCTACCAGTCGTTCAACGTGACAGCATACGACTCTGACGGGGAGGAGACCGGATACAACTGGTTCTGTCCAGCCGTAAGAGGAGAGGTGAAGAGTACAATGGAGCAGGCTTTCGGGTTCCTCGCAGTACACGAGCTAGTGAGCTATCAACCAGTCCAGAGGGGCAAGTTGGTTTCTATCGATGTCCAGTACCCCCTCTCTCCCACTGATATCGAGATATCCGCTTGGATTAACGTAACTGATCAGGGACAGGGCGTATCTGGACAAGAGATACAATTCAGGTATGAATCAGATGAACAGTTTCAGAATGTGACAACCGACGAAAACGGAACGTACCACATAGTGTTCAATTCTGGGGATAATCCTGATGATACCGATGGACCCGGGGAGCTAGGAAGCCATGGTTTAATCGCTTGGATTGGAGATGAACGCATAATCGGCGGCAGGACTCTGTTGATAGACTCGGAGATTCACGAAATCGACTTGGTTACTAGGTCATCGGCGGTTACCGTCCAGAGGTTCCGACCATCTACTGGGAACCAGTTGACTCTCGACTCAACTATCGGTTTTGCCGCAATCTCCGGAGACGTCCTGACCTTCTCCGTACCCGTATTAAACCGCGGACTAATTCAGTCACCGTACTCTACGATAGTGGTGAGCGCTCCTGATGGTACGGAAGTATCTGGCACAGTCCCTCCATTGGGGAGCTTGCAGGAATCTAGGGTGTTCGTGAACTGGACAGTCCCCGAGTCCCAGCCATTCGGAAACGTGTACCTTTACTTCGAGGTTGACCCTCAGGAGGAGATACCCGAGGATGGGAACAGGACCAACAACCAAGGCTCCTTCGTCATGTATATCGGAGGACTGCCCCTTGCCTTCATCTCTCACCCCAGCGAAGTCCAAACCCATGAGGGAGTGACACTTGACGCCACCTCCTCATACGATTCCGATGGCGGAGAAATAGAATGCGAGTTCAACATCCAGAAAGTCGACGGCTCAACCTTCCAGGCCATAGATGACGACTGTATCTTGGAATGGTCTTGGCCAGACGACGGCTCATTCTCAGTTGAGGTATTAATTACCGATGGCGAGAGCGACAAGACCACTGCCCAGTCCACGATATCGATACTCAATCGACCTCCTGAGATTTCTATCGGAACCGACAACGATGAAGTCATTGTGACCAATCCGATCACCTTCTTCGTGACTAACAGCAGCGATATCGACACACTGAACCCATCCGCACCAGTAGAGATTCTGTGGGATGCAGGATGCTCCGAGGGCCAAGTAGGCCAATCGTGTACCTTGACTCCGACAGTCGAGGGGAACCTGACCGTTTCAGTCATGGCGACCGATGACGACGGCGCCATCACGACGGCCCAGCACTCCGTTCATGTAACCAACATAGCCCCATCCAATCCGGTAGCTGAACTATACCTGGGTGAAACTAGGATTTTTCCCGATAGCAGAGGAGTGTTCACCGTACTTGAGGGGGATGAAATCACGTTCTGGGGCCTGGCCGACGACTCCTCGAACGACCTCGAATCTCTAAACCACATCTGGAAGCCAGATGCAGAGGACCTCCCTGATCTGAATTTCTCTAGCTACGGCGAGAGGAGCACTATTTCTGGAGTTTCATACAATACCTCCGGAATGCACCTTGCAACCCTTCAGGTATTCGACGATGACGGCGAGTCAACTGAAGTCCTGATAGTGCCGATACAAGTGGAGAACGTAGCCCCTTTAATTTCCCCAATCACCACGACCTTGGGCCAGCTTGACGAGGATGAGGAATTCACCATTTCCCCCCAGGTAGTCGAAACAGGAACCGACTCAGAGCGGCTGGTTCACTGCTTCGACCTGAACCCTGTCGACGACTCGGACTCCGATGGGCAGTCTGGAAACGATTGCGACGTCGAATCGCCTTCCCTCATCCACTCATGGCCAGACTCAACTACTGCCCCAGAATCCCTCATCTTCCACGTTACAGACGATGATGGCGAATCGGCATCAATCGAGTTCTCTTTCTCCGTTGTGAACGCCCCTCCGGCTGCCTACGCCTCTGCAAGTGTCTCAAATCCCACTGAAGGGGATTCAATCGTACTTTCCGCCAATGGGACCGTGGACTCTCAAGCAGATATGGACTCATTGGAGTTCCACTGGGACATCGACATCACCTCAGACTCGGATGGTGATGGCGATCCCGCTAACGATGTCGACTATACCGGCAGGTGGATCGAGTTCTCCTATGACTCGGGAGGTTCCAAGAAAGCGAAATTAACTGTCCTCGATGACAGTTCTAGCCATTCTGTAACTATGGATCTCCAAGTAGCAGAGGCGCCCGTAACGTTCTCAGAAGAACTGACTTCCAACATCGTCCCGATAATCTTCACCTTGATCGTAGTCTCCGCAGGTGCTTGGGCATTGATTAGGAACCCAAGGCAGAGTCGCCCAGAAGAGGAAAAGAAAGCATCAGACATCGATTTCGATGCAGCATTCGATGAACCGGAGGCTCCTGACATAGACCCCAATGAGATGTTCGCACCACCGGAGAAATCGCCACGGGAAGATGCAGCAATCCTGGAAGGCTTGGACGAAGTTATGGACGAGTTAGGATTGGGCAAGGAAGATGCCCCAGTAATCCCATCGGCACCTAGAATCGACGACGCAAACAGCAATCTTGACCCCGAGGATATAGAAGCCCTCTTTGAGGAGTAGTCGCCGGCCGAGCCGTGGTCAATCTGTTCCGGCTCCTGGGTCTTCCCAATCCGAACACAACTCCCAAGGCCACACAAGGCGGGAGCCTGAGGGCGACTGAACCCGGGCCTAAGGCAGGAAACCGATTCCACGATCTCGGAGAGTCTAGGTGGTCCGAGAGGACGGAGAGGATAACCGAGAGGCCCTCCAGGAGAGTCATCTACATGGAGCCTGATGGCCTACACAGACTCCAATTGGAGGGGGTGGAGGGGAATCTCTCCATGGGGGATATGGTAATCGTGGACCTCAGCTCACTGAATCATATGCCCAGCCAGCAATCGGTATGCTCCAGGAGGGCCCAGGATCTCGGAGATCGAACGAACCTCCATGTATTTGCATTGAATGAGGATGACACCCTATTGATGATACCAGGTGCAAAGATGAGAGTTGACACGCACAAGCACATGCTCGGCTCACCCTCGCTGGACCGAGCGATAGAGAACTAGGTTTCCTCCGCTATTCCTCTTCCAGCCATCCGTCGAGCTCGCCATTGGAGACTTCCATCACTGCATGCTCGGTGAAGTCACGGTAATTCTCCCATTTCTCTATCTCTTCCTCTGAGTCTCCTCTATCCCTCTTCCTGTTAATGGAATCATCGGCGTATGTCACGCATTTGCGTAGGAAGGAAACCACCAGCGAACGTCGTTCTTCGAGGCCCATTCTATCCTACCTTTAATTCCTCAATCAGAGAATCAACATGGCCCTTGGTTTTCACCCCGTAACCAACCCAGGCTATTTTCCCGTCTACTCCTATTGCGAAGGTCGAACGCAGAGTTCCCATGTATGTCTTACCATACATGCTCTTCTCCCTCCAAGTGCCATAGGATTCGTGTAGGGCGGCATCCTCATCTACGATCAAATCGAATGGGAGCTCGTGCTTATCGATGAACTTCTGATGCGACTTGGCACTATCCGTGGATACTCCAATGACCTTCCAAGAGCTATCTTCGAATCTCCCGAAGTTATCTCTGAAGTCACATGCCTGGGTGGTACATCCTGGTGTGTTGTCTCTAGGGTAGAAGTACAGAATTACCCCTCTCCCGGTGGAAAGTATCTCCGAAAGAGAGACCTTTCCTCCATCCGTTACTTCGGCCTCGAAGCTCGGGGCCTCATCTCCAATAGCTAGTTCTACCGTTGCCATGCAACGGCGTGTCGAACTCGACTCATGAAGGCTACCATCACTCGATATAGCTCTTCAGAGATACCGAAGCAGGCATGGATGGGGGCTCGCTGAATCCGAAGCAAGCGTTAGTGGTGAAACTCTCGGATCCCCCGAGCTCAAGACCATCGAAGCTTGCCTCAGCATTCAGAACTCTTGAAATCGATCTAATCGAGTACCACTCTCTTCTGTTGTTCTTGGTTCTGCCATGGGGCCAATTTTGGGATCAATTATCTGGGAATATGGTGGCTATGACAGTGTAATCTTTATTGCAATATTAATTCCATATCGGTAATCTCCACACTCTCGAAGTTGTATAGTTCCGAGACGTATTTCGCGTGCTCCTCGGAAGGAGACAGAAGGATCCTGCTCCCGTCAGGCTTAGCCCACATTATGTTAGTGAAACTACCAATTGGCGAATCATGCCAGTCTCCAATCACAATCCTGTCCCCACTTGAGAATCCGGTAGAAGTAATCCTGCCTGCGAAAATCTCCAAATCAACCACCCATTTCTTCCCTGATCCTCTTCTTAGTGGCCGCCCATGAGCAGATCGGGCACGATGCAAGATCGTGTCTTAAGGCCGGAC
>LUSA01000049.1 GCA_001629235.1 Marine group II euryarchaeote REDSEA-S43_B8
GTACATATCTGTGGTAGCCATGGGGGAATCCATACTGGTACAGATGGTAGCAGTGCTCAATCAATAGAGGATTTAGCCATCTACAGAACAATTCCGAAAATGACTGTGATTCATCCCTGTGACGATATTTCAGCGGAGGAGTTAACCGCTCAACTAATTGATTTGAATGGCCCGTCATACATGAGGACGGCTAGGAATAAGGTCCCAAGAATGTACGAAGATGGTTCAAAATTGAGAATTGGATCTGGTTCAGTTCTCAGAGAAGGAGGCGACTTGGCAATCATCTCATGTGGGGTAATGGTAGGAGTCTCTATCTCTGCTGCAGAAGCTCTCTCGAGTGAGGGCATTAGCTGTACCGTGGTCGATATGCATACAATCAAGCCGCTGGACGTGGAACTAATCGCAAAACTATCAGAATCCTGCGGAGCATTTGTCACGGCCGAGGACCACTCTGTGATTGGTGGTTTGGGGGGTGCTCTTTCAGAGTGGCTTTCGACCAATACCTCGGCTCCCTTGGAGATGGTCGGGGTTAGAGATAATTTTGGACAGAGTGGTGGCTCTTCGGAACTGATGGAATTGATGGGTTTGAATGAAGCTGGAATCTGCGAGGCCGCAAGAAGAGCAATTAGTAGGAAATAATAGTCCTGATCGATAAGTATGGGGTTCATTTGATAGGGGCCTCAATTCGACAACAGTATAGATGCCTGATAGCGACGCAGTCAGAAGATTACTCGAGGGGGATATCGATCCGGTAGAGATCGAGCAAGATCCGGAACTGTACTCTATGGCAGAGAGGATTTACGGGAGTGAAGCATTAGAGGAGATGGGGGTCCATGCCCCGGAGATAGGTGAAGCCTCTGAGGAAGTTGATTACGGACTGATTTCTGATGACATCAGCCTTCCTGATTTTATCCCCGACCTGCCTGACTTGAAAGTAGGGGCCGATAGGAAATCTAGGCGATGGGGATTGGTGTTTTTCGGTTTATGTGGATTAGCTGGTACAATCTTCAACATGGTTATCGGGGTTGGGGCAATATTATGCTCTACTGGAATCGCAAACATGAGGCAGATATGTAGTGAAGACTACTCACAGACCAAGGTTGTCTGGACCAAGGGTTACACGTGGGATGGCCTTCACCAGATAGAAACATGGGTAAAACCGATGACAGAACCCTTACTTGGTGACTTGCTGATTCTTTCTTTTTTCACAGTTATTGCGATTGCAGGCTTATTTCTCAAAAAGTAGTCTAGTACATTCTGGCTATATGCTGCTTCTTTTTTGTCGCCTTTCCTGTAATTAGGCAATTCCTTTCTTCGGGAAATTCATCATCGCATTCGCCTAGTAGAGTCAGGCCTGTCTTCTTTTCTAGAAATTCTGCATCCGAGTCATTTCCTTCGAATGCTATCTGGTATACGATCCCACTTTCAATAGAAGATTCTTGGGATGCATCATAATCCAGATTATCGAAGGGGAAAGGCTGCACTTTATCGGAAACCAGAGATTTTGCCCTCTGGCGCAGATCCTCTGCCAATCCTTCAAGTGACTCCAATACCTCGGCTTCATCTATACTAATCTCAGACTTGGAACCCGTTCTCAGGGTGAGGATAAACTTCCCCGCGGACAAGTCCCTAGGTCCCAGCTCTATTCTGATTGGCACCCCCTTTATTTCCCAGTCATAGTGTTTCACACCTGGCCGAACGTCCCTAGTGTCTAGTTCTACCCTAATTCCAGATGCGGAAAGGCGTTCCGCCAGTGCTCGCGCTGCCGGTTCCACATTGCTGTCTGCATGTGCAGCAATGGGCATAACTACCACTTGGATAGGAGCTATGGCAGGAGGTAGGATCAGACCCTTATCGTCACCATGCATGCCAACCACAGCTCCTAGAAGCCTCTCGGACATTCCGAATGTAGTTTGATGACAGGGCTTTGTGTTCCCCTCGGGGTCTTCATAAGAAAGATCGAATGCGTTCGCCCACTGATCCTTGTAATGGTGATAAGTTGCTACCTGAAGTGTTCTGCCGTTGGGCATTACAACGTCCGCGGCCTTTGTGTACCATGCACCGGGAAAGGTATCCCAAACTGGTCTCTTTGAGACCAAAGAGGGCAGGCACAAATCGTGCATTATTCTCTGAACCATCTCAGCATCTTCTTCTATCTGCTCGTCTGCACCAGTTTGGTCAGCATGCACAGTATGTGCCTCAAAGAAGTGAATCTCCCTGACCCTGATGAAAGAGCGAGTTTGCTTTGTCTCATACCTGAAGGTATTGACGATTTGGAATGTCTTTAGTGGGAGATCGGCATGACTCCTTACCCAAAGTGAGAACATGGTGTACATGGGAGTCTCTGATGTCGGTCTGAGAAACATCGGCATCTCTAGCTTATTCTCTCCTCCGTGAGTAACCCAGTACACTTCTTTCTTGAATCCCGAAGCTTCTTCGTCGAATCTCAGTTCTGACGGATCGACGCCTGATTCGCGTGCTGCCTTCAAGATAGAGACAAGTTTGTTTTCCTTGTCGAGAAGATCCTCTGGAACTAGTAGTGGGAAGCGATACTCATGATGTCCTGTCCTGGACATCTCCCTTCTAGCAAGTGAGTCAATTAGTCCCATTGCGGTTAGTCCGTATGGCTTCCAGACATCCATACCTTTTATCGGATACCGCTTGTCTACCAGATCGGCAATTTCGACTATTGCAGGGTACCACTTGTTAAATTCGGATTTTGGAGGAATTCCCCGCTTAGCCCTAGAAGGTCCTGACACATTCATGCGCTCCTTGATAGTTGGCTTGAATTATTCGATTTAAGTTACGTCAATAAGACGTGACGATTCTCTCGATTTCTACGCATAAATCATCAATGTCACTGATTTCCGAAACCCTTCCATCCGAAAATACAATTCTACACCTAGAGTTGGATTTTCCTTGGACATCAGTCAGCATATTTGCCACTACTGCAAGTAGTTCGTTTTCGGATATCAAGTCTATTGATTTGCTAATCAGAGAGTCCTCTGCTCCGGTTACCTCCAGTTTGAATGCAATTCTTTTGGATCCGATTGTATGCTCCTTTAATTCCTTAAGATGCTTCAAAGTAGGCTTGAGTGTGATTTCCCAATCTCCAGAATTACTAGGGAATTTACCAGAGATCGGTTCAGGGGAATAATCCAGAATAGCTGCTGCATGAATCCAAAATTCTGGTTTTTTTTCAGA
>LUSA01000005.1 GCA_001629235.1 Marine group II euryarchaeote REDSEA-S43_B8
ATCTGTCATTCATCTCCAGGGCCAGATGCATTGCCTCTTCCGCATCCCCCCTCCATCCGGCAAATGCCTTCCCCCATGTCATCCGTACGTTGTTGTGCATGGTTCCGTGCCGGACGAGTCCCGTCTGTGCAGAATCCCAAAGGCGGTCGCCGGACCTCCCCCTCTCGAGCTCGACCGCGGACAACTCCGATACTTCCGGGCTCCTGTCGTTCCAAGATGTAATCGCCCATCCGGGGATATTGGCCCAATCATCCGGATTGTCCTTGGCATGTACGTGGTGTTGGGCGTGCTCCCTGAAAACGAGGATCTCATCCAGGAACTTCTCGGCCCCCTTCCCCCCTATTGAAGAGGCGTCTCGAACCATTCTGGTCGTGGCGATCATGCCATAGTGAATCCAGGGAGACATTCTGCTAACCCCATCGCTCAGTGCTGCGTTATTCCTCTTCATGTGATAGCTCCTTATCCCTGAATCGCACCAATTCTCCCAATGCTCTATCGCATACGAAGAACCCCCAGTGACTCCAGTAACCGCAACTACGGTGGGGTCGATTTCACACTTGGAAAGGAGCTCTGCCCCTCCGTCCTTTGACAGCTCCAGACGAACATCAACGGGCTCGAAAGGAGGACTCCAGGACTCTGGCATCCTCCTGACCTCGTCCCTGACTATGGGCCAATTTCTTCCTACCCTCGCACGCATTTCGTCATCTGTTGCCTTCCTGAATTTGAACGGCCTGTCCATCGACTTGCCAAAAACGGGCCTCGGCAGTACGCAGTGCGAGTCTACCTCTAAGAGGCAGCAGACCTCGCTTACTTTCTCTGCCCATTTCTTCCATGGTTGGAGATCGACCATGTCAGTTACTACTAGGCCAGACTCCTTCGCTAGGTCAACTAGGTATGGCTCCCTGCTACCTTCTCTGGAAACGTGTACGAGGTGATCGACACGGAGGGACTCCGCTCTATCTGCAACGTCAGCAGCACCTTCGAGCAGGAATCTGTGGTGTCTGTATGATGCGTATTGGTACCTCTCATCAATTCCATGGTATACTAGGAGGGGCAC
The DNA here is from genome assembly GCA_001629235.1 of Marine group II euryarchaeote REDSEA-S43_B8. GTDB lineage: Archaea > Thermoplasmatota > Poseidoniia > Poseidoniales > Thalassarchaeaceae > UBA36. The sequence goes on from LUSA01000005.1 coordinate 1,058, forward strand.
TCCTAGAGAATTCGCTGCAAGCCTCGCAGTATCGAAAGTGGGGCATTCGTCAAGCCTGATTGCCGTGCGCATCCAGTGGAGCACGAACGATGGCTCCGAGGCTCTCTTGGAACGTAAGATGCACCTCTCTGCTAGGTGATTAGGCAGGCCTAACTCATCCAACATGGCTCAAGCATCTCTGTCCACCATTTCAAGTATCGTTACGCTCAGAGATACGAATTACGTCACTACTAACTCGCGGAGTACGGGACGGGATATTTGGGTCAAACATTCTCAGTATTGCAATTCCTAGGAGGCCACTCAGGGTGAAGAGAACCATCGCCGAGACGCCCTCCGAGGAGATCGCAACGCGGATTATCACTGTTGAAAGTACGAAACCCGTGTTCCTCGCCAAGTTGCCGAAGTCTGTGTAGAACCAGTAGGAGATAAGCAGTATCAGAATATCCGCGAGAATGAGGAAAGTGAAGAAGTCGAGGAAGAATATCACCCTACTAACGGACCCCCCTCCTTCCTGCACTGATTCTATCCATGTCCAGAAAGAGTAGGCCGCTACTGACAAGAAGACCAGCAGCATAGTGTTTGCAACCCCTCTCTTCGCCTCCACGAAAATCACGATATCATCCGACATATCTCCAGACTTGTCTGCCCCGTTGCTGATCCTGAAGTAAGTCAGAGAAGTGTAGAACAGAGCTAGGAATGCACCGCACTCAACCAGTAGGAAGCCCAGGTCGGAGCTTATCTCCCAACCCTCGGAGCTCTCAACCTCGGAAAGACGCTTCAGGATATCTCGGACCACCAGAAGTGTTGCTATCTCATACTGCTTCCCGACCGAAGAGGAAAACGAGTCTGGAATGGTTCTGATAAGCTGGTAGACCTCGTAAACCAACAGTATGGAGAACGGGGTGTAAAGGGCCGATAGGGGGGAGCTGACCAGTTCCGATGCCTCTCCAGTTATCGAAATCCTCTCTGTTCTGAAAAGGGCCCATATCGCGATGTGTGCGAAGAAACCCAGTACTGCCGAGACTATGGCCGCTTTGCGAATTTTCTCCTCTGCAGCGTCCCCCATGGAGAGCTCGAACAGCCTCTTATTCCAATAGAGCATGGGCTTCGGCTGGAAAATTGACTTTTAATAGTGAATTTATTTTTTACATACAATAAAACGACGGTCTCACGTTATGCACGGTCAGCCGTTTTCTCGATGAAACTCCAGGGGATGCTGTGTCCGGTGGAGGCCCTAGGCAGGTGCCGGGCGCCTGCTGGTCTAGGGTGGACCCAGAGGAAATGCCACATCCGGTCCTGAGGATGTGGTCCGAGGAGATGGCCAGCGAGCTAGGCCTGGACGTAGCGGAGGAGGGTCTGCTTGGTGGAAACGGTAAGGCCGGGGGGATGGATCCCTATGCCCAGAGGTACGGGGGCCATCAGTTCGGTAACTGGGCCGGCCAGCTCGGGGACGGCAGGGCGATTACCCTCGGAGAGGTTGACACGGGGGAGGGCGTACTAGAGCTGCAGTTGAAGGGCTCGGGCAAGACGCCATACTCGCGATTCGCAGATGGCAGGGCTGTCCTCCGCTCATCGATTCGGGAGTTCCTGTGCAGCGAGGCCATGCACCATCTCGGCGTTCCGACCACTCGGGCGCTATCCATGGTCACCACTGGCGAGGAAGTGATGCGTGACGTGATGTACGATACATTCGATGGCAGGGGACCAGAAGACCCTGCGCGCCCTAGTCGACAACACCGTGAGGCAGCACTTCCCGCACCACTCCTCGAACTCGGACCAGGGCCTGGTGGAGTGGCTGAAGGAGGTTGCCGACAGGACCGCACTCACGATCGCGCACTGGATGCGCGTGGGCTTCGTGCACGGTGTGATGAACACCGACAACATGTCAATCCACGGGCTAACCATAGACTACGGCCCTTACGGCTGGTTGGAGGGCTTCGATCCGGACTGGACACCAAACACCACAGACTCCAGTACCAGGAGGTACAGGTACGCCCAGCAGGGCGAGGTCGGTGCGTGGAACTTCGCTCGACTTCTGGAGTCGATTTCCCCCCTGATGGAAGAACCAAAGTCGCTGCACGATGCCTTGGACTCATACTACGATTCGTACAGGGGGCACAGCAGCCGCATGTGGGCGGAGAAACTCGGGCTCGACCGGTTCCAGGAGGGGGATGGGGGCCTAGTCTCTGAATTGACATCAGTTATGCAGTTGACCGAGACTGACATGACTATACTCTTCAGGACGCTTTCTACCATTCAAGAGCCAGACTCCAACCATCTGACCCGTGCCTTCTACAAAGAGGAGGAAATCCCGAAGAACGAGTGGAACTCCTGGTTGGACAGGTGGTGGGACAGGGTGGATGGCCGACCTGACAGGGAGTCGATGCTGAATGCCAATCCGAAGTACGTCTTGAGGAACTGGATGGCCCAACTAGCAATCGATGCCGCCGAGAAGGAAGACTACTCAGTGGCAACAGCCCTCTACGAGATGCTCAAGAAACCGTACGAAGAACAACCCGGGAATGAGGAAAAATGGTTCAGTAGGAGGCCAGAGTGGGCCAGGAACCGAGTAGGCTGCTCAATGCTGTCATGCTCTAGCTGAACCCAGTCAGACCATCCCAAGGACTAGAATTACGTAATCAGAAACCCAGTCCTTCCAAGTCTACATCGCTGTTCATGTTGACTCTTACTGGGAATGCGAGGGTCACGCCGTCCTCCTCGAACCTCCTGAGTATCTCAGTGACGAAGAACGACTTGGATGGCCTCATCTTTCTCGCATTGTCAACGTAGTAGCGAATCTCCATCACTATCTCCTGATCTCCAAAACCCCTCAGTACGACCTCTGGTGGCTTAGGCTTGCTCACAATGTCAGCATGGTTGTCTGCGATGTCCTTCACTATCTCCTCAGCCTTGGTGACGTTAGACCACGTGGCAGTCAGGCCCAGACGGATCCTGACTCTTAGCTCCATGTCGGAGCTATGACTGAAGTTCGCCACTGCGTCCTTGGTCAGAAGCTTGTTCGGGATGGTAAGCAGAACTCCGTCTGTCGACCTAACTCTAGTGGTTCTGAGGCCGATGTAAGTCACGTCCCCCCACTTCGAGTAGGTCCCACCCAGGCTCTTCGGAAGTAGTATCCTCTCTCCCTCCCTGAATGGCCTGTCAATGATGATGAATACCCCTGCGATAACGTTCTCCACGGTGTCCTGGGCCGCGAAGGCGACTGCGAGCCCGATGAATCCCAGGCCGACCACCAAGCCGGTAACGTTGATCCCGAACTCGTCAGCTGCTGTGAGAATCACCAATGCCCAAAGGGCAACTCCGGCGATCCGGTAAAGGAAGTTCTCGAGTCCCTCATCGAAGTCTACGTTATCCAGCAACTTCCTCATGTAGGCCTTTACGATCCCTATCAGGGGTATGCCTATCGCGAGAATGAGCACCCCAGAAGCAGGTCCAGCAGAAAGGGAGTCCGAAAGGCAGGAGAAGCTAGGCTCCAATTCGTTGGGAAAGTTTTCGAGACATCCAGACATGAAATCCGCTACAGAAGGAGGCACAATAGGTTACCGATTATTTTTCCCTCCCCGAGCGTTCTACGATAGATAAGATGCTGACTCAGCAGCACCCATCGCATGAACAACTAGGGCCACAAGGGTCACAGTCACAGCAGTCACAAGGCATGGCCTACCGAATGCTGATTATTATTTAGAGGTACTCAAATTAATATCTCTAATTTCGTACTTTGCAGTGTCAGAGAGACTACCAATTCTCTACGAGTTCCGGCAATATCTCGCCCGCCTTACCTATGTGTACCTCGTCAAAGTCACTACCGTTGATGGGCAGTTCGAAGTTTACCAGAATGGTGTGCGCGCCATTCGAGTTAGCCAGATTCACCAAACCTGCAGCGGGGTAGACGTGTCCCGAGCTTCCTATGACGATGAATACCTCGCAATCCTCCACCACCCTCTGAATGACGCCTATCTCCATTGGTATCTCGCCGAACCAAACGATGTCTGGCCTCATCCTGGCAGCCACCGCACAGCAATTGCAGAGGACGAAACCTTCCGCTAGATCCCGCTCGTCCATCCTGACCTCGCTAAGCCCTGTTTCCTGACAGCGGAGTGATCGCAACCTCCCATGCATGTGGATTACTGACTCACTGCCCCCTCTTTCGTGGAGGTCATCGACGTTCTGGGTGATCAGAACTAGTGATCCGCACTTCCTCTCCAGGCGAGCCAGCGCAAAGTGGGCGGGATTGGGCTCCACTTCCAGCAACTGGCTCCTCCTGGCTTGGTAGAACCTCCAGACCAGAGAGGGGTCCCTGATCCATGCATCGGGAGTCGCAACGTCCTCGAT
>LUSA01000050.1:0-2745 GCA_001629235.1 Marine group II euryarchaeote REDSEA-S43_B8
TCGATACTGGAGGAGATTTTACTGCCCGAGAAAGCAGTAGCGGGAGTTATCTGCCTGACCAAACTATCCCCCACAGGATTCGAGGGTAAGTTCGGGTGCTCTATGACCAAGGTAAAACCCGGCCGACTGACTTGATGGTGCAGGGGATGGGATTCGAACCCATGAAGCACTAAGCACCGGAGCTTAAGTCCGGCCCCTTTGACCAACTCGGGTACCCCTGCAGTTCAACGAGCACCGACTTTGAATTTCAACCGAGCGGACGATTACCGTCCTATAACCGATGCATATAGTACTCCAATCTCCCGAACTCTTTAACATCTCGAATGCGGCGCCCAATTGTGCGAAATAGGAACTCAGCCCCGTGTGGTACTCGAAGTGCCCTTGTTGCCCTGACTCTTGGCATATTGATGGTATTGCCCACGGGAATGAATTTGCAGGCAGATGAGCTACCTAATTTCCATAGGTCTGACTCATCTGAAAGCGATCCAGCAGCAAATCTGTACAAACTCTACTTCGTAGAGCCCGGACAGAACCAGACGGCAGGTATGGACGGACTAATCAGTACTCAACCCCCAGCATCAAATGCCGATCAGGTAACTGCTAGCGCTCTCGATGACGACGTTCAGTTCATGTCAATATCGATGATGTCAACTTTGGAATTATTCGGAAGAAAATTCATTCTGGATCTGTTTGTACTGCTTCGTTTGGTAGTAGTTGCGACTTCGATCACGAAATAATCGATGTCGGCATCGGCTCATCGGAGTCCTTTGATGTGAGGAAAGGTGAGAGGCTGATAGTCAAAGTTAGGGCTAGTATGTCTGGATGCGATGGGGGTGATAGTCCATTCGGCGGTTCCGACTGCTCTGCTGACGTTGCCTTCAACAGGATAGACAATGAGCCAAATAAATTCTCTAAGATGGAGGCCAACGGCAATGCTCTGATGAATAGCATCATTGTTGTTCAAAGGGAAGGAGCCAATATTGCCGAGGGCTCCGAATTAGATTGGTATCCTAACGATGTAATTGAAGACCGGAAGATGCAGTTCTCAATGGACGCAATCAGTGCTTTCGGGAGGAGCGATATATCACGGGTCGATATCCTGATGAGGGGTCCAAATGGTAATTACGAGGTAGATGAAAGAATAACTGGGGATATGGAAGAAATAGAGGACTCAAGTACTGGGATCTTCGGCAAGTATGTCCATACTTACAACAGCGGACTAAGCCCTGGTGAATACACAGTCATCCTCAAGGTAAGAGACGTCGGAGGGAATGAGATTGAGATAGAGCACGAGCCCATCGAAATGCATCAATTTGGTGTCTCATTGAAGCATAGATTCGATCGTTCAGTCGAGTATTTCGCACCGGGGAAGGTAACACCCGTGCCAATGGTTCTAGTGCACAGAGGAGACTCGACAAAATCGATGAACGTAGAGTTAGAAGTTCTAACAAATCTAGGGAGCTCGTGGTTGGTAGAGTTCGATTCTCCTGCCGGGTACGAGATGAGTTCGGGCGGTTCTGTTCTCAATCCAACAGTCACACTCACAGCTCCAGATGACCTCACAGGAATGCCCAAGAAGATAGAGATTAGAGCCATAGCCGAGGCAGATGTTGATGGGGTTATCTCCGTTGTACATCAGGATACTCTGGTCCTAAACGTCGAGAAGATTGATGTCTACCAACCACCAGTAGTTTCTATTTGGTCAGAGGATCACAAGATTCCCATTGCTAACTCCTCGAGAGGAGACGCCCTAGACTCATCGATACCAAGATTCGCTGAGTATGGAGAGTTCAACCCATTCATTCTCGAGATATTCAACTCTGGCTTCGATGCCGATACCTTCAGGATCGACATTCTAAAGAGGTCAAAGTCAATATTCCAACTACACGACAATCTAACCGGCCAACGGATACTTCAGGACGAGGGAGATGGTACATTCCATACATCTCTTCTTGAGAGGCACAATACCCAAGTTTTGATTCTAGGAATTAAGCCAAGCCTCGATAGAGAGGACGACGATATCGGAGAAATCGAGATTGAGGTAATCAGTGGTGGAAACGCATCTACGACTACTAAGGTCTCATTCACCATTCAGAGAACTTATGGGATAAGAGGTGAGATTTCTCAGGACTGCGACGGCACCCCACTGGGCCACATGGAGGTCGCTCTGTGTGCTCCCGGACAGGATAGGCCGGTACTGGAATTCAGAGCAAGGATCACAAATAGCGATACCGAACTAGGCCCCGCCTCATGGTGGTTGCTAAAGAATCCAGCAAGCCTGCAGGAGAATTTGGAAAGAGATACGAAATATGGAAATTGGGAATATAGAATCACTAACTCGGATGGCGAGGCAGTTCCCCGTGTTTCACTTGGTCCAGGGGACTTCACTGAAGTTTTCCTCAGCGTCACTATGACCAATCAGGTAGATGCGGGCAATCACACGGTTTTCCTTAGAATCGTAGAGGATGTGGACGAAGACAATCCTCGCTATTTCGACCTGCCTATGACATTCGAAGTCGACGCAGTAGATCCCATGCTGGAGATAGTTCAGGAATCCCCTAACAAGAAGTTCTCGCCGGGTAATGATTACTCGATTACAATGATTGTCAAAAACGAAGGGAACAGTCCGATGACAGTTCTGCTTGAGGCTGATGTCGATGCAAGTGGCTGGGAAGTCTCAATCGGTGGTCTCTCCGGCTCTCCCCTGATAGAAATAGACCAATTTGATCAGGCTACTTTTACAGT
>LUSA01000050.1:2844-7098 GCA_001629235.1 Marine group II euryarchaeote REDSEA-S43_B8
CCAATTTCGATGGTCCTCTTTGCAGTCAGCGTTTTACTCTTGTTTGCAGGAGTCCAGAGCAGACTCAACAGAAGGAGATGGGCAGCTCAAATGCGGATGCTAGAATCCCTATCGGAATCAGAAGAAGATGTACCGTCTGAAGTTCCTGACATACCAGCACCAGTAGTAGTAGAAGAACCGCCGAGAGCAGTGGACAGATACGAAGATGATGACGTTGAACTTATTTGAGCAGTTCAAATGTACGAACGACGCTCCATTCTGCTTAAGACCCCAAGTTATCGCCAAGAAACTGTGACACATAGCATGAGGTTCGTAATTGTAAATTACGAAGGTAATCTCGAATCATCAAAGAAGAGATCAGCCACTCTGCTGACATTCCTTTTCCTGTTATCAAGTACGGCTTCAATCCATTTTTCTGCATTCGAGGCTTCGGCTACAAACAACGATCAGGATGCAGACGGTCTTCCATACGGTATCGAGTTCATCATAAACACACAACCGCAGGATTGGGATTCCGACAATGATGGACTCCCAGATGGGTGGGAGTGGCAGTACGGCCTCGACCCACTATCTTCATTGGGGGAAAACGGATCTACTGGAGATCCAGATTCCGATGGTCTGACAAATCTCAACGAGTACCTCTTCGGAATCCCCTCTGGTTGGGACGAACCCTCGACTACCAATGTCCTTGACAATGGTGTTTGGTGGAACGGGACTATCCCAGTTTCAAACTGGGACGAGGAAAGCGCAATGCAAGTTATTCAAGGCTCAGGATCCGATGGCGCCGATGAGGATCCGGTAGGAAACATCTGCACAGACACCTTCGACAACGACCACGATGGGATGGTCGACTCAAATGACAATGACTTCGACGGTGATGCAGATTGCAGCTCTGATGATGACGATGGGGACGGAGAAATCGACGAGGACCCCAACGGTTGGGATACGGATGGAGATGGGATGCCAGATGGTTGGGAGGTAGCAAATGGTTTGGATCCTACTTCAAATTCCAATCAGGACGGAACATACGGGGATCCAGACTTCGATGGTTTAGCTAACATCTACGAGTACGTCAATCCTGCTTGGGGGACTAGGAACGGGTCAACATTCCCTCCTACCCAGTATTTCAGACCAGGTCCGATAAACATGACAATCACTGAGTCGCCATGTAACCCGATTCTTTCGCTAGGGCCAGGAGGATGTGCGATATTCACCGCAGAGGTCGATGGCATAACGCAGACAGACCCACAGAACAACGATACTGACGGAGACGGTCTCAATGACTCATTCGAGGGACTAGTGTTGCTTACTGATCCAACCTCCCCTGATACTGATGGTGATGGGATTTTGGATGGAATCGAGTATAACGGCTCTTACGGAGACCCCGCACAAGGCTCAGATCCACGTGACAATAACACCGATGGCGACCATCTGGATGATGGGGATGAGGATCTTAACGGAAACGGGGTGATTGACACCGGAGAGACTGATCCGACCAGGATAAATGACGAAGGAGACTTCGATGGCGACGGTCTTCAGAATTGGGAGGAGAACAACTCCTGCACTCTCTGGAACGTCGCTGATACGGATGGAGGGGGGATAAACGATGGAGACGAAGGCTTCCCCGGACAGACCGATCCCTGCACCTCAACATTTGATCTAGTCTTCACAGTAATAGCATGGGACGGAGAGGCGGACACACTTACTCTGAACTCTACAGAGGGAATCGACCCGGATCCAGTAGACTGGAGGGGAAGCCCCCCAATGGCTTACTATATTTCTCCCAATGGTACGCAAACACCGTTCGGCTACTCCTTCCTGGAGTCACTATTCATGAGGGGCGTAGATGTCGAACCGCCGTCGGGTTCCAATACTATACTAATTACAAACGGATCTTGGTGCTGGGATGCTTCTCCAAACGCATCCAATGACCCATGGTGTGATGACGACTACAAGGATACCGATGGGATGGAGATGGCGTGAACGACCTCTCGGAGATACTGAACGATACAGACCCAAGGGAGCCCTGTGACAACCTTCTCGATTCAGATGGAGATGGCCTCAACAACTACTTCGAGAACTCCACGGGGTGCTCGATGATTTTCGGTATCGGTGGTAATCTTACTAGCGATGTCTGGTTCACGCTTTGGAACGTAGCCGACTCCGACTCCGGAGGAGTTGATGACGGACAAGAATACCTTGACGGTACAAACCCCCAGGATAATCCCGATGATGACATTAATCCCCTGGATACAGACGGGGACGGGATTCCCGATTCCATAGAGTTGGAACTTGGTACTGATTGGTTAGATCCAGACTCAGATGGAGGGGGGGTGCCTGACGGCGAAGAATGCCCAGAGGATTTCTGGGAGCTAGACTGCATCGGCTCTCCCAGCGACCCCTTCGACCCTTCTGACGATATCGAGGAGAACTCTCTGATGTTCACGGCGACAAACACCTCAGATGGTCTTGACCCGTCTGTAAGGCACTACTGGAGATGGCACACTTACGACTACTACACTGGAGTCTCATGGGGGGTGAACAGCACTCTTGTCGGAAACACTCAGGTTATGCCAGAATTCTCTGTTGAACAGGGTGTTGCAGACCAGTCCTTCTGGAATCACTCGGGACCTCTTTCTTGGGAGATTATCTTCGATGAAGCGGGATACATCGGGCCCGGCCGGGAACTAATACAACCATTCAATGTAGTCAACTACACGACTTGGGTAGACTTCACCGCGGGACTTAATTTCTCAAACTACACCAGAGACGTGATCGTCGACAGCGCTGTAATTGAGGCGCTTTACGTCAATGCTCCAGAGGTGATTCTTACTACTGAGATTCCAGATAATTCTACCGCATTCGATGATTCAGAATACGGTAAAGACCTCCCTCAGGACTTCTTGGATAACGGAGATTTTGTGATCAATCTGACACAGGACATACTGGATCAGTCCGGAGCAATTTCAGCATGGGACAAAATCAAGGCAATTCAGGACTTCCTAGTCAATGGCAATGAGACCATATCCTTCCTAAGGAACCATTTCGGCTCAGGAAGGCCCGATGGGATGGGCAGTGATAGTGACATTTCTCACTGGATTCTGAACTCTTCTCGAGAAGGAAACTGTGACGAATTCACCTCTGTCTTCGTTACGATGTTGAGAATAGCGGGGATGCCTGCTAGGAAGGTAACCGGGTTCGCAGGAGGGACTTGGGATGGCAAGGCCTTCAACGTGTATGGGAAGGACTTCACGAGATGGGCGGAAGTGCATCTTCAGACAAATCAGAACCAAGGAGAACTGGATTTGGGTTGGATCCCCTTCGAGGCTTGTCCCCCGATGTCGGAAGTAACAGTCAATGTGGAATCTTGGGGGCCAACCTCAATAGAAAGGAACGTATCTATTTCCGAAGAAATATGGGTACAAGGGAGCCTAGAGTTCACAGAAAATCAGACACTGGTAGAAAACGTCTCGTTATCTCTTTACTTAGTGGAACCAGAATCATCTGATAATGTCCCAGGTAGCGCAGCAATTCCTGAGCATGTCGTTGCCAGCGTTTCGACAGATTCCAATGGATCATTCAACCTAACAGGGCTGCCCCAGGAAGTAATCCAGCCCGGGTTCGGTTCATTGGTCATTCTGACTTCTGAGAAGGGTTATGTCGGAGTTCAGGGAATAACGATGGCATGGTTATTGAATGTCTCAGACAACGTCTCTCTCTCCATCACGAATCCAACTCCTGTGAATCAGCCTATGCTGGGAATAGGGGTGAACTCGTCAATCACTGGGCAACTATCCTGGGCTAGCTCCCCATTCCTCGACCCATCAATAAGGGACGATATGCAGGTCGTTCTGAACTACTCATCCCAAGTCGATGGAGAGGTATCAATCACATCAGGAGTCTCTAGCGGTGGTTACTATGAGTTCGTGGTCCCGATAGACGAGACCGAGCCTCTTGGACTGATGGATGCGGCAATTTCATTCGATGGTTGGCACTTTGATGATCTCAACAACGAAACACCTCCATCTTACCATGCCAGACCTAGTAACTATTCCTTCAAACTCAACATCACTCTATCTCCTAATCTAACCGTTGACTTGGAGGCGCAGTCGACGAACAACTCAATTCTGGAGATAGGAAGCAACGTATACCTGAATGGAACAGTCCTGAGCAGGGGCCCGTCTCCCTCGCCACTAAACGGGACACTTATCTTGGAAATGAGGAGAGCCGATATTTCCGGGCCATTCGTGGAAC
>LUSA01000051.1 GCA_001629235.1 Marine group II euryarchaeote REDSEA-S43_B8
ATTTCAGGGAATGTACAGTATTTCCTTTCCCCTACTTCGATCTCTTCAACGCAGGGGAATAACTCAAATGAAGTTTTGAATGGAATAGCATTCGATAAGTCATCAGGAGGTTTTTGGATTACAGGTAAGAATTGGACACATATTTATCTGATAGAAATCTCCTACCAAGAAACCTCTAGTGAAATTCAAGAAACCAGCGGATTAAACAGGTTTTCAGAAATCCTCATTATCTCCATAATCCTGTTATTGCCCTTATTGGTAATTTTTCGTAACAAGAACGAACCCGAAACGCCCAACTTCAAGGACTCCCCCCCATAGGAATCATCATGTCCGAAGACGATGATGCTGGAGGGATAGACCTCGAGTACTTTCTGGAGGATATCTCGGAGGAGTCTTCAACAAGAATCGCAGGGGCCATTTTGATAATCGCGGGAAGCCTACTTGGCGTCTTGCTAGGCTTGCTGCTGGTTTCTTCCAACCCAAGTCAAATCATGGATGAAACTCTCGACTCTTCGGAGGATTACTCTGACGTATCTGGAATCGTTATTTCGGGACTTTCCGGGAATGATTCTGGGGGCGACCCTGGAGAGGGCGTGAGAGTGAGGCTACTTTCAGTCGAAGGAGCCTCTACTGGTAGGGAGACGACCACCGATTCTGATGGTAGGTTTTCACTAACTGATATCAGAAGAGAGCCTGCCCTACTATCCTTCACACATCCGGGAAACAATACTACCAAGTTGTACTTCGTTCCCGGTGATGAGACGCAGTTGACTATCACGATGTCTGAGGGAGACGGAGAAAATATCTTAGACAGAAGAGGCGAAAGCTACCAATACCAATCTGTATTTACTGCCAATCTGATTGCATTCATGACTATATTTCTAGGTCTAATGGGGGTATACGGAGGTGTTGAGGCATACAGAGGGGGCAGCTATCGCAGATCCTGGTGGTTTTCATTCCTGGGGCTCTGGAGTAGGGGGATGATTTTCATCGGCCCCCTGTTGATTCTTATTGGCATGGGGATGGTGACACTTTCTAAGGAACAGTTTTCCGGTAGTCACGATTAGAAGTAGGAGAGTACCATGTACCTGTTCTCAATTGAAGGCGGAGATGGAAGTGGGAAGGGCCTTGCTGCGGAGATAGTCTCTGAAATTATACAATCTGAGTTCTGCTTTACTTCTGTTGAGACTACCGCGGAGCCGAGAAGGGATCACGCACTTGGTAGGCTGGCAATAGATTCGGTGAGAAAGCAGACTCTTACTCCCGAGGAAGAAGCCGGCCTTTTTGCTGCAGATAGGCTTGATCACTCTCACGGTTGGATCCTACCCCGCCTTCACGAGGGTAAGGCCGTAGTAAGTGGTAGAAACATACACTCTTCCTTGGTATACCAGGGTATCGTGGGCGGTATTGGTCTGGAGAAGGCAGCCCAAATGAACTCTGCAGCTTTAATCCCAGATCTATGCATATGGGTTGATTGCGACCCGGAAATCGCACTTGAGAGAATTAGAAGCGGAACTCTCCGGGGAATTTCAAACAAGGAAGAGTACTTCGAGACGTCTAATTTTCAAATCAGAATTAGGGAGGGATACCGACAACTCCTTTCCGGGGAATTGGAAATACCGGTTCCATTCGACATGGGGGCGGTAGTTGGACCAGTCTCTAACGAGGGGACTCAGAACCAACTTCGTACGCAGCTGAAAGAAGTAATTCGCGGATTCTTGCACAGCCGACCAAACCCAATCAATGTGCAAACCGAACAAGTCGACCAGTTTCGAATAAGGAAGATTGTAAGCGAGTCAAAGAATCAAAGCAGGCTTTCTGATATTGGCCTGGAAAACGCAAAACGGAAAACAGACTGGTTGGATGGGAAGAAGCCATGGAAGATACTGAAGGAAGCCCAAGATAGCCATCTACACTACATATCATCATTATCTGGAGATTCCAGCTATAACCAAAACCTCCCAAAGAATATTTTGAATCACTCGATGTCGTCGGTATGCGGTACTCTTGCACTACTTAATTCGGTAGAGATACCAGAGATGAGGTCTGCAATGGGACCAGTTAGATGCGTTTCAGAGAGGAACACGCAAAGAATCGTCAAGTTCCTCAGGGAGATGGGTTGGATAACACAGAGGAAGAATCTGATAGGCAGGGAAGCGCCTAAGTCACAGCTTAGAGGTGAACTATTCTCCTTCGGGTACCTCGCTCTCGCTATCTGGCCACTGAGGAGGGCAATATCCGGGCATTATCCCAATGGCAGTCTAGAAACCCAGATACTCACTTGAGGTTCTCTCTGGGCCAGTTAGCAAAATCTGACCTGCATGAGAGAGCTTTGTTGGACACAATCAGTCGCTTATCTATTCTAGGGAGTGGCATAGGATCTAGAAGAAATCCAGAGACAATTGACACCTTGGTTGATTGGTGGTCTGGAAAGTAGATCACTTAACTACAAGCTTGGAACCAGCTGGAAGCTCTACCCCATCAGCCCCTTCGAAGAACTTGGGCCTAGCCGAGAATGCAGAGGAGAACCACAATCCACCTACTAGTCCAGCCCCAGCCCCTGTGACCAGCCTCAGGGGATTGTTTGACTCGTATGAGTCGAGAAGAAGTTGTGTGAAACCATCGACTCCCATGGGCACCAAACCTAAACCCATTATGAATAGCATCAGTGGTAATCTAACGTCCTTCTCGTAGACTCCTCTCATCGAGTCATCCGGGAATACTGATAGGAATGTATCCCTAACCGTCCATCTATTGAATCCCCTGAGCCCAAAGATCAGACAACCAATTGAGAATCCGAGGAAAATCCCGATATCCCTGGCGCAGACGGGCATCTGGTTCCCGTTGATTTCCCAGGATCTCTCGTGCTTCTGGTGGCAATTCAAGTCCCCAAAGCCATATGTTAGGGCCCATAGTGGATTTAACTCGGCCCATGCGAAACTTCCCCCATGCTGAGATTGATCGTGCCCTACCTTGCCACCTTCTCCGTGGTCCTTGTTCCCCCAACTACTCTCGAAAGCGTAATCTATCGCATTAGCTCGACCAGAAAGCTCTGGTACCGAGTCAGTAGGCATCAGAAGCGGAGCGAGAAAGCACAACACAAGATACGTAGCCGCAACTCCTCCCAGAATGGAGGAGACCTTTTTTTCGTGCCCCCTGACTTCCAAACCATTCTTTTGTGCCATGTTCCCCCTCCATCTCAGTTCGTAGTTTCAAAAAACAACTCTTCGTAATATCAGTAATATTCTGGAATACCTTCGCAACAAGCTTCTACAACCCTGTAGCAGCGAGGGCACTCCATATGTTGGCGCATTGGTACTGCCCTCCCCCTGTATCCGCATAGGCAGGAGATATCCTCACAATGGTCACTGTCCATGACTGAACCAGAACATCCCGGTACAAATGAATTTCTCATTTCAGGAGTGCAGGGCTTCAAGTTGTAGGGTCAACTCGCCTACGAGCCACTCGTGCAACTTCTCCCCTCCCATCTCCGAGAGAGTTGAGTTCAGGAAGGCCGCAATCAGGGCCCTCTTTGCCTCTTTCTCATCAAATCCCCTTGTCTTTAGGTAGAACATCTGTTCCTCGTCGATTGGACCGTTCGCGGTTCCGTGACCGCAACCAACGACGTCATTCTCCATTACTTCCAGTTCTGGTATTGAATCCGCCTCTGCAGAATCGGATAGTAGTAAATTATGGAAAATTTGTCCAGCATCAGCCCCCTTGGCTCCCTTACTAACCTGTAGCATCCCTGTTCCTATAGTTCTGCTATCTCCTCCACAAGCGGAGTGCCAAGACAGCCTACTGAATGTGTCGGGTGCCTCGTGGTGGATTTCGATGTGGTGATCGAGATGCATGGATTCTGCAGATAAAATAGATCCTAGCACCTTGATTCCACCGCCTCGCTCTTCCAATT
>LUSA01000052.1 GCA_001629235.1 Marine group II euryarchaeote REDSEA-S43_B8
GGCAGGTACTTGCCTACGGTTCCTGAAGTGGAGAGGGTGAAGGAAGAGTTCGGCCTTTACCGCATGAATCTCCAATACAAACCCCCTCCAGAGGAGACGGAGACGATTGTCAAAGAGTGCCCAGTGATGATCAACGGCGAAGAGACCGAGAGAATGGAGTGTGCGGGATACAAGGAAGTTCGGAACATTGTGAATGAGAATGGTTCTTTCAGAACCAGAGTAAGGGGAGGGGTGATGCTAGTAATCGCAGAGGGTCTATGCCTCAAGGCTCCGAAAATCCGTAGTCACACTGAGAGATTGAGGGTTCCGGGGTGGGATTTCATTTCCAAATTCGCTGATAAAAAGAAGGGTGGAGAGTCGGAAACTATCGATTTGAAGAGCAGGGTCCTGGAAAAAGAAGGGCGATACATGGAAGACGTGATTGCGGGTAGACCTGTTTTTGGAGAGCCGCGAGAACCCGGGGGCTTCAGGCTAAGATATGGTAGGAGTAGAGCTACTGGACTTGCAGCGGCTGGTCTAAATCCGATAACAATGGAAGCATTAGGAGGATTCCTATCAGTCGGGACTCAGATGAAGATCGAGGGGCCCGGTAAGGCCTGTGCAGTTACACCATGTGTGGACATTGACGGTCCAACCGTTCTACTGAGCAACGGGGAATTCGTTAGAGTCCGGAGTCAGGAGGAGTGGAAGAGGTGCGAAGGTGAATTGTTCTCGATATGGGATGCTGGAGAAATTCTACTTGGATATGGGGAATTTCTGGAGAATAACAAATCTCTGTCTCCGTCTTCCTATTCCGTCGATTGGTGGTCAGTTGATCTTGCAGATTCTCTTGACTCGCATGAGAAGATCGAGTCTTTCGCTGAGATAATCGGAGTTAAAGTAGGGAAATTACCACCTGGAATGCCATTCAATGGAGCAATTAACCGTGGAGGCGAATCTAGATTAGAAAGATCTTTGAGGAAGAGGAGTTGGATTTCCTATCTCAAAAATTTAGACCTATCTTGGGATATGGTCAAAGAGATATGTGAGAGCTTTGGAACTGCTGTCCCTCCTCCATGGAACCTCTGGTGGTCAGATTTGCCAATCCAATTCCTACCTCCTTTGGCTGATGAAATTGTATCTAATGGTAAAATCGAGGGTTCTTCCCTTAGGATAGAGAGTTGGACAGACGTTTACCGTCACGGATTAGTGAAATCATCATTGATGACTTTGGGGCTTGTTCACCATCATGAGGGTTATGATATCGTAATTCCTCTACATTGGGAGGGTCTGCTAGATGGTTTGGGTCTTGGAGAAGCCGATGGGAGAGTCATAGTCAGAAGAGAGGTTGATTCTCTGGTTTCGCAGACAGTAGGAAACGTGTCAGATATATTGAATTCCGAAATATCGGAAGACAGGGAGAAGAGGGCTGTTGACGACTATCTGGTTGAGAGATCTCTAAGTTTGGTTAGAAAGGTCTCAGAACTTCCTAGATGGGAAGACTCGGTCCCCTGTAGAATCGGGGCGAGAATGGGTAGACCGGAAAAGTCCGGTGTTAGGGAAATGAGTCCGATGGTTCACTCGCTCTTCCCAATCGGAGAGAATGGTGGGCCTCAGAGGTTGGTTTCGGAAGCATCCTCGAGAGGGGCTATCAGAGTAACAGTTGGCCCGAGGATTTGTCAAAAATGTGGTAGGGAGACTCCTCACGTAACTTGTCATCACCGACCAGATCCCAAGGAACCCATAGAATGCGGAGGTAGGACCTTGGCGGGCCCTTCAAGGAATAGGAGAGGGAGGAGGAAGGGAGAAATCACCGCAGTGAACCTAGGATCTATTCTGGAAGTGAAGAGGAGGAAACTTGGTCTGGACAGGATTCCTAGTAAAATCAAGGCAGTGAAGGGATTGGTCTCAAAGGACCAGGCTCCCGAGCAAATCGAGAAAGGGATACTACGAGGATTGCATGGTTTGTCTGTTTTCAGAGATGGAACCGCTAGATTCGATATGAGTGACGTCCCAGTTACTCACTTCAGGCCATCAGAGATTGGGACTCCGTGGAAGAGGCTTGTTGAATTAGGATATACCCATGATAACGATGGAGAGCCCCTGAAGAACGACGAACAACTACTGGAGTTGCTCCCCCAGGACTTCATTCCTTCCAGGTTAGCCTCAACACATCTACTTTCAACGTGCTCTTTTGTGGATGATCTTTTGGTTAGATTCTACGAAATGCCCGCATTCTACATGGCTAAGAGTCTCGAAGACATTGTTGGGCATATCGCGATTGGGCTTGCACCCCATACCTCAGGAGGCGTAGCGTGCCGAATAATTGGGTGGACCGATGCATCTGCAGGCTACGCCCACCCGCTATTTCATGCTGCGAAGAGGCGTAACTGCGATGGAGACGAGGATAGCATAATGATGCTGATGGATGGACTACTGAATTTTACTCAGACTATCCTGCCTGCAAACAGGGGAGGTAGGATGGATGCCCCTCTCGTCCTAACCACCCGTCTGAATCCTAGTGAGATAGATAAGGAGGCTTTGAACGTGGATTGTGCTTGGTTCTACAGCAGAGATTTCTTCGAGTCTACTCTAGACCAGCCACATCCAAAGGACATCAGGGATCTGATGGACATTGTAGAGGATCGGCTTGGCATGATAGGTGAGATTAGAGGATACGGATGGACTCACGATTCTGGACCATTGGACGCCGGTCCGGAGAATTCCTCTTACAAGACACTAGTCACGATGAAAGACAAGTTAGACAGTCAACTGAGTCTAGGCAAGGTTCTACGTCCAGTTGCTGCAGAGAGGGTTGCTAAGCAAGTAATCGAATCGCACTTCCTACCGGACATGAGGGGCAATCTGATGGCATACACTAGACAGAAAATAAGATGTGTGAAGTGCGGAGAGTCCTACCGGAGGATGCCACTAGCAGGAAAGTGCATCAAGCATAAGTCGACATCTGGTGGGTTCTCAGGTGGAGAGTTGGATTCGGGTTGCGGAGGAAACGTCGTGCTTACTGTCTCTGAGGGCGCTGTTAGGAAATACATCCAGATAACAGAGGACATCATGAGTGAATTCGGGATCGATGACTACACAAAGCACAGAGTTGGGTGGATGTCTTCTAGCGTGGACTCGTTATTCAACAATGACAAGGTTACTGTGATGACTCTTGAGGACTTCATCTAATCACGTATGATAGAGGGTCTCCAAGGAGGAGCATTGGAAGTATTGCCAAGAATAGGTAGACTAGAAATGGATGCTTGGTAGTTATCCAGACACTGGCCAAGCCCAGATCCTCGAGAAGCTCGAACTGTGTGTCCTTGTCTTCGACATTTGATAATCTCCTAGAGGGGAGTATTCGATCTACTACAGTCAACTCTCCGTTCTTCTCAATGGCTTCAGTTAGAATCCAAGATTGGTATGATACAGAATCCGGAGCTTCCTTGAGGTCTGAGATTCGTCTCTTTGTAGCATGCCATGCCATCTTAAGATCTGATAGTGAAGAAATATTGCCTCTCGCAGCATTTTGAATGAAGATAATTGGTGGTGCGACCAGGAATGCAGCAGCGGCCCATATGAAGAGGACCATGGATGGGGGCATTCGGAATAGTGGATCTTCCACTAGAGGGTACATCTGATCTGGTACGAATGACCATGAGGGGAATACCAGAGTTACAAGAATCAGCGCCTTTACATCCGCCCCTCCTTGAATTAGCCCTATCCTCCAAGAGCCATAGAAAATCGTAGAGGTCAGGAACGCAGTATTCATGCTCCACCAGAGAGTTGTTTCCTTGGATTCATCGCCCAGAACCAAATCAATGAAATTAGTATCCGAGTAGACGGTCGCCCCGTATACGAATCCAACTAAACCCAGGGCATACATCACGAATAGGAGAGCCTCGTTTTGATTCCAGTCTCTGAAATCTCGCGGATCTGGAGGTTCGGAGAAGCAGAAAGAGAAGACTGCTACCAACGAGAATACCATACAGAAGTTCGCTATACCCATGTTCTCGGATGTCATCTCCACCAAGAGGATGAGTACGACCGGAACAGACCACCTGATCCAGTGTCTGTCCCTGACTGACAGTGTCTCGAAGTCTGAACGTGCTGCAGCGGCCATGAAGATAGTTAGAATCGAGATTCTCAGAGTGGACAGGAGGGGGTCGGTCACGGTTATTGGTAAATGGCGAACGGCATCAAGGCTTCTGCGCTATCGCTATCCTCCTGACTGGAACAGGCCTACGGACTGGTCCAGGATCCATGCGCTGAAGAAGTTCGCAA
Organism: Marine group II euryarchaeote REDSEA-S43_B8; assembly: GCA_001629235.1. Taxonomy (GTDB): domain Archaea; phylum Thermoplasmatota; class Poseidoniia; order Poseidoniales; family Thalassarchaeaceae; genus UBA36. The sequence continues at coordinate 4,267 of LUSA01000052.1, forward strand.
GACCTGCTACCCACATCATCTGGATCATCTGTCCTAGGACCAGTGTTGTCCCGCCACCTCTTATTCTCGCAGTGATGAGGCCGAGAATGACAATCGAGATTACGATGAGGAATGATCCCATGTATTGGAAGACTCGGATGTTCTGATCAATACCTCCCGTCTCGGCCAAAGCAGGTAGCGCAACGTCTACGCCTCCGGCTGCGGTTCCAACCTCTCCGGCTCCATCGACTAGCCCCGCAGCCACCGATGCTATCGTCTCACCCAGACCGGCGATTATCGATGTAGTGATGTTCAGTGCGATGATCATAGCGATGAGGAGGCCGTAGGAGACGCTCCTCATCACGTTAGCAGAAATCTGTCTCCTCTGTCTAAGTCCTAGCAAGCTGGTCGTACTCTGGGAGACCATGTCTCCAACCAGACCGGCCTCACCGGTGGATGAGGATCCCTCGATGAATACCCTCGTGAACCTAGACACTAGCATTGAGTTGTTGTCGGCTGCGAACCAATCCCAAGAGTAGTCACTGTCTATCCTCATGGAAAGTCTCTTCTCGAGATTAGAGATTGAGTCGTCTAGGGCACCGAAATCAATACCTGATAGGGCTTTGACCATGGCACTAGGCTCCTGGGCTCGGGCTTGGGCGGTTCCCCCGAAGGCTCGAATGAACTCAGGGAACGCGTCGTCTCTCCTCCTCACTCTTGTCTCCTCCTGGAGGGTTAGTAGGGCAGGTGCAAGCAGTGGTGACATCATAGCTGCAATCACCAGAAGTCCGTAGTAGTTCCACTGGTCGAACAGGATATCCGTCCCGTATACAATGAAGACCGTGGAGATGATCATGAACATAATCGAACTCAGTATAGCTGCAAAAATCCAAGATCTGCGCATGTCAATCGCCTGTTCTGTGTTGAATCCGTGTTTGGCGAAGAGATCCTCGTCCGGAATAACCAGGGTGAAGAGGTACCATGCTCCAATCTGTAGCAAAGCGAAGAGTGTCCCTGTTAGAAGGACCCACCTCGCTCTGAGTATCACCTCGAACGGGTTCGATGTCTCTGCTCCGGTCTGGAAGAGTATGAGGTGTAGTCCGGATACCACCAGGAGGAGGAGTCCTGTGGTAGTGAGTGACACGAAGGTCTCCCTCAGAGTGTCTAGCTGCTCGAGCCTAGCGTCGTAGATGGTGGTGTAGGCCTGCTCGAATGTCTCGTTCTCACTAGAGAAGAATTCCCCGATGGGTTGTCCCACTTCAACAGAGAAGGCCATCCTGTCTAGGAAGTCGCTCCAAATAGCAGATGGGCTCTGTCTACCGACTATTCTTGCTGCCTCTGGGAGGTTGGTGTGCCATTTGGTGACTAGTGTCTCAATCGATTGGATCTCTTGAGCCAGTGCTCCGTAGTCTCCCATCTCCTTCAGAACGTCGAACATCCCCTTCTCAGCCGACTCCCCCATGGAAAGAATGCCCATCCTTGTCATGAACATGTGCATATCTTGCTCTATCTGGATTGCCTCTGCTGAGACCTGCGCCACAGGATAAGCCAGAGTGCCGGCAAAGGCCAGAGCAGGGAACAGGAGAATCATGAGGACTGCTGACGGTCCCGTGATGACGTCGCTAACGGTATACCAAACGGCAAGGCCGGCGACGAGCCCCACCAAGGAAACTGGCAACGCGAAGAAGAGAAGGTAGTTCCTGAATGGCATTCCCAGTCGGAGGAGGGCTATCTCCCATGTGGTGGCCTTGTCTTCCATTTGGAATCCGTCCTAGTGATTGACTCCCGTCCATGTTTCCAGTGCGGATGCGAACCTATCCCAACCCTCTTTGTAGTATACGTCAAGGAGGTCGAACACGTCGTCATAGTGGGTTAGGTCTCTGTCGCACATCCTCTGGATGGCCTCTGTCCTTCTCTGCAACTCGTCGTAGATGTCTCTCTTGCTCCTGAATCCCATCCTAGGAGCGATCTTGTTCTCAAGCATATCAGACTGGAACATCCCTCTGAAGTAGACCTCGTCAGCCACTGGGTCCCACTCGAACATGTTCCTGGTAAGGATACCGTCCGCGGTCTTGTCGAATCCAATCACCTCGCTGACTCCAGTGATCCTCCTGGCAATTCCTCCTCCAGGGGCTTCTACCACTTCTTGGAAGATTGCGAAGTTCAGGTTGTCGAAGAATCGGGCTGGGACGTTTATCGGATCACCTGTGAATCTCTGGATAAGCTTGACAATATTGGAGGCGTGGAAGGTACCGACCACGGGGTGTCCGGTCTGCATGGCTTGGAATGCGATTGCTCCCTCTACCCCTCTGATTTCACCTATGATGATGTATCGGGGTCTGGATCTTAGTGCTGCCTTGAGAAGGTCGAACATCTCTACACGGGAGTCCTCATTCTTGGAGTCCCTGGTGATTAGCCTCTGCCAGATTGTGTGTGCTACCTTGACCTCGGGAGTGTCCTCTGCGGTGTATATCTTGACGTTGTGATCAATGAATGGAAGTACGGCGTTCAGCGTAGTGGTCTTCCCGGAGGCTGTCTCCCCGGATACCAGCATGGACATCCCGGACTCTAGACCGAGCCAGATATATGCAGCCATCTGAGCTGATAGTGTCTTCCACTTGATCAGCTGAATGATAGATATTGTCTCCTCGGCGAACTTCCTGATCGTGAATGACGATCCCTGAATTGAGACGTCATCGCTGTAGATAATGTTGATTCTGGATCCATCAAGTAGGGCACCGTCTACGATCGGCTTGCTGTCAGATACTGGTCTCCCGATCCTTTCTGACATCGACCTTAGGTACTTGGTGAGAAGTTCCTGGTCCTTGAAGGCGATATTTGAGGTTAGCATCGGGAAGACCTTGTGATCCATGTTGATCCTAGATAGCCCGATGGAGTGTATGTCCTCCAGCATCTCGTCCGCTAGCAGAGTCTCGAGGGGACCGTTGTTAACCAGATCCCTGACCACTACGTACTTCAGCCGGTCAAGTTGTTCGGGTGTGACTTTGATCGGGGCCTCTCCCATCCCGATAAGCTCCCTAGCTTGGTTCACTACTGGGTTGGAGAGCAGAGATGACGAAGTGGTTGTGGTCATCTCATCCATCATTTCGTGAATCATTGCGATGAATTCCTCGTCATTGTCGAATCGCTCCTTCTGAGGGGCGTCTCTGAGTAGTCTTTCCACGATTCTATCTCTGATATCGTCCTCCTCCTCTGTGATGGTCGGCTCTAGCCCGAACCAGAAGGTGTTCCCTGCTCCTTCGGCCCCCTCCGGTGGGGAGTAGACATGTGCGAAGCACGGGGGCTTGGTTGCGTAAATCAGATTACGAGGACTGACGCTCTTAGCATCCCTGTCGAGAGGTCCGTAGTAAATCGGTCTGGAGCCATGCTCTGCCTCAAATTGCTCCACCCATTCGCGTATATGGGGGTACTCGGCCATGAGGCCACCGAGGTCTCCGGGCTCGATTGTGAACTCGGGCTCTTTTCGGTCTTCTTCACCGGACTCTTGCTCAGTAACCATTCAACCAACCTCATGCAACCGCTGTGATATCCACTATGAATCCCATCTCGGGCATTACCTTCCATCCGATTCTCTCAGTTACTGGTCCCGCGGCCCTTAGGAACCTGGTAACGCTGACAGTCCTGACGAGCTGGCCCCCTACTACCGCGGTCATCATATCGAGGACTACCTCTGCGGAGTTCTTCATATCCCTAAGCGTGTTATTGTCCATCTCATCGGGATCAAGTGTCAGGATAAGGGTTCGGCCTTCAGAAGTGAATTTCCTCAGAATCCTCACCTTGGAGGCAGGAGACTCAAGAAGATCCAGGATGGTGACTTGATCATCAGATGGTTCTGCGATTACTCCGAAGCTGGAGACTAGGTGGAATGAACCCTCGTCGATTCTCTTATCCATGTAGTATCCAATGCTGGACACTTGCTCCAGCCAGCCTCTTGTAGTCAGCTCTGTCGTGAATAGCGACACTTTGACATCGTTCGCAGTCATTCCGAAAGACATACGCTGTCCCATGATGCTCTTCCCTGAGCCGATCCCCCCACAAACAAGCATGAGCGCCCTGTTAGGGATAGCGGTTCCCATGCTCTGGCCAAGGCTGTCTTGGATGACGCCGAAATCGAAGTTGTCTTCGTTAGGGCTTGACAATTCTTACTTCCTCCCTTAGTGTATCAAGTCCTGTGTAACCGGTCGCTGTGGATGAGACGCTGACTGTCATGAGCAGATCGTTGTCCCCCGATGAAAGCGACGAGTCGAGTCCTGAGTTGGTGAGCGTGAACTGGACAACGTCCCCGGGCAGCCATTCCGTGGTAACACCGTCAGTGACTGTCACGGTCATTGTTGTACCTCCTAGCACAGCACCCACTGAGTTTACGTCCAAGAAGGTGTCCCCAGAGTTCTGAAGGTGAATCTTCACATTATCGCTGTCATCCCATTGGATGTTGATTGGATCGGATACCAGGGACACTCTTGTTCTGACATCCTCTGCTCCCTGTTTCCCCCTCTCATCGAGAACGTCATCCATGTCATCCCAAGTCTGTAGTAGGATTCCGGAAACCAGTGCTGCTACTATAAGCCCTGCACTGAGGAGGATTATCTCTGAAGGTCCGCTTGCTGCCATTCCTGTTCCACCTCACGTAACTGTAACGGTCTCCGCGTCGTTGTAGTCGTATATAGCAAGGAAGGCCCGATCTGGATCATCGTCGATTGCGAATCCATGGGTGGTGGGATCCAAGGGGAATGCATCCGTGGATAGTTGCTCCCCGGGGAAGAGGTACAGATTGGAACCGGAATAGTGGTTCACGAAGGGGGTGAATGGGGTTCCTTGGGCTTTTGTCCCAGTGTCTGAGAGAGTCAAGAAAACGTGTGAGAGGTCTACAGTTTCAGAACCGCTGTTCATGATGGTTATCCTGTTCTGGTCATGCAGCGCATCGATGTCTATTGTTGCTGTTCCAGATCCGCAGGAGGCGTCGCTGATGGTGACGGTGTTATCCCCGGTGGGGTAGCCATTCCCAGGGCTCACTATCGATACCGAGGATACGCCCCCATCGGTGGCTGATACGCTCAGAGTCAAGCCTGTCCCTGCACCGGTGGTCGTGCATGTCACAGGGCCATCGTCATATCCTGTCCCTGCAGTGGTCCCTAGGCTGACTGTTAGAACTGGTCCGGTTGTTTCGACCTGGTCTGTCACGCTAAGGAGAGTCACTTCTGGTTCGCTAAGCTCGAACTCGGAGTTCTTGACGGACTCGTCGATGCTCTCTACCATGGTCAGAGTGGCCATTCCGAACACCATTATGAAAACGGTGCCGACAACCATTGCGCCTATGCTGGACCCAGCCAATCAAATCCCCCCCCTAGGGAGTCCCCTGGGTCCTCCAGGCCTCTATCATAGCGGCGAACGTGAGCAGGGTCCTGTTATTCACGGATGGAGCCGCTTCTGATTGCTCTCCGGGATCTGCTAGGCTCGCTATTGCGACCAGCGCCTTCTCTTCGGAGGCTGTTATCACCCCTGACTTGGATGCCGCCTTCAGGAAGCTTAGCGTGTCTGACCCAGAGAGATGGTCTAGCAAAAGGGCCACGATCTTCGTTGGGTCCATACCTGGCCCGTGCATGAGCGCATCGGCTTCCGAGGACTTCAGGAACGGGTTAACTGCCAATGATTGGGCCTCGTAGAGATCGAGTAGGCCGGGTCCTCCTGCAAGGCCTCCAGAGGGGGTTGCCGCCATATCAGAGGTGCCCTCTACTGGTCGGCTCGTGACCTCCCCATCGGCCCCCACTGTGTGCATCACGTCCCCTCCGCCTTCTCCAGTGGATGGTGCCGCGGGAGCCACGGTCACCGACTCTGCCGCTATCTTGGCAGTCTGCTGTGCAGTCATCTTGATGTTGGCCTCCATGAGGTCCATAGCGGTCTCAAGCCTTTCGAACCTGTCCTTGACCATGTCAACGAGTTCGGGTATCTTGTCCTGACCCTGACTGGCTTGGGGGTCTCCCAGAACACCCACTCTGGTTCCAGAGGGTGCGAAGAGCCATGCCTCTAGATCGGTCGGTCTGAACT
>LUSA01000053.1:0-5149 GCA_001629235.1 Marine group II euryarchaeote REDSEA-S43_B8
TCCCTTATCGGGTTCAATATATCGGAATTTCCCGCTATGTTCAGTACAGAGTTTTTCATGACTGATCTTTTCCTAAAATTGCTGCCCCTGCCAATTGGGGTCTTCCTTTTACGGGCCCTGATGCGGAGGATGCATATTGAGTAACACCGATTGTACGGCTCTAGACAAGCTTATGTCCTGAAATGACCCCTTCCCTAGTCTTCGCTGAACAGGTCGAATGGGGTGTCGATCATCCTAGAAGAGGACTCCTCGTCTTCTTCTCCAGACTCATCGTTCAAGATGACTGCTGGTTCGTCTTCTTCGGATTCCTCGTCATCCGTCCCATCCCCCAGCTCCTTGGTCCTTAGAGACTCGAGGGATGACTCCTGCCCGAACATCCAGTCGGGCATCTCCTGTGACCCCCCCAGTACCGAGACGGTGGTGAATGTGGCCATAGGAAGGACGGATATGGCTACTATGAAGTCGAGTATAGCGGTCTCCGGGACCTCGGCTCCCGGGGCTATTGTCTCTAGGATTATCTTCTCCAGTTGCATCTCATGCCACTGCTCGTAGTCTACGTTCAGGACGTCTAGGGAGACCAGCAGCACACCCCTCGCCACGAGCCAGTAAAGGAAGATTGGCAACACCCAGGAGAGCCTCGAAACTCTCCAGACCACGTTCCTGAACATGGCAGCTATGCCCACGAGCTGGTGGGAGACCAAGGGATGGACTCTGACGGCTATCCAGAGAGCTACCAAGTAGCCCGCCATCCCCAGGTCGAAGGCTCTGCTGGGCCTGACCAGCGAGTCTGGCACTCCCTCCATTATCGCCAGAGGGACCGCGATCAGGATGACCTGCATCGGCACTGCCAGTAGCTGTAGCCCGCCGTGGACTGCCATGAGATCGTACTCCCCGCCCCTGGTCTTCGAGTTCACCAGTCTGGCCATCCTCCCGTAGGGGGTGCCTTGGAGGTAAAGTCTGGCTCTATCGACCAGCTCAGGATCGCCCGTCCTAGGGCTCATGTTCAATGCGGGAAGTATGCCTCCGCGGTTCGCAACGAAGAACGGTCTGAAGCCCCCCACGACCAGGGCCAGAGCTATCGATATGAGCCCGTACGTGAGTCCAGCGGATACCACCCAGTGGATTAGGTCGGTTCGGATGCTCACTTGCGCGGCCTCGTAGTCTACGTGAACCAGGTAAGTCAGTGAGAAAAGGATCACCGGTGCCATGGTGATCTGCAGAACGACTAGAAGAACCAGTACCAACTGCTTCCCGACTTTCCCACGGTCAACCATGCCTCCTTCGGCGCTGCATACCACCATAAGCGCTTCATTCGATATGTGCCTCGCGATGCCCGTTAGAAGCCAGTATCCTCGTGACCGCTACCCTTTCAGTTACGCACTGCATTCCCCAACCTTCTTACACGGTTCATTTCCGCAATTTGATGACAATGAGTTCGGTACGCGCACTCCTGCTTTCCTTCATGCTCCTAGCAGTCAGCATCTCCCACGTTGCGATGGAGGTTCCACAGGAGCCTTCAATGAAGTCGGAAATCGGCCCGAGGAACAACCCAGTTGACTTCGAGGTCACAGGGATCGAGGTGGGCAACTCGACAGTGTCCCCGAAGGTCTGGGACCAACCTGACTCCACTACCCTGGAGTACATGACCAAGGGAGAGACCATCCAGGTAAATGTGACCTTCCAGCAGATGGGTGTCGATCCATCTCCAGTGACTGCTGATGCCAAGCTGGAGATATGGCACCCCATCGGAGTCATCATACAGGAGTGGACGTTCAACATCACCCTAGCAGCTGGGCAGTCAGTCAGAGTCCCATTCGTCTGGACTCCGACTATCGCCCATAGTAGCTTGAGCGATGACGGCTTCCTCTCGGGAGGAGTGACTTTCCGTGGCATAGTCGATGCTGGAATAGGGATTGACGGGGACGACTCGAACAACCTTCTTGACAGGGATGTGCCCATCGCTTTCTGGTACGACCCTCTAGAGAATGGCTTCTGCGAGGATGAGGCCAATGAGGGGAAGTACTGTACGAACAACGCGGTTCCGTTCGGCGTTCCAACATGGTATGCCGCTGGATACACAGATGGGTACCAGCCCGACACAAACAACTTCCCGACCGGTACTTGGAGAATGGAGAACGAGTCCAGTGCCACTGGGGATTGGCACTGGAAGGTCTCCGGGGACAATGACAACTACGCATCAAACCGCTATGACAGGCTGAGGTGGGCGTGGCAGAGGTTCAACTCTAACGACGGGTGCTCCGACCAGGTCTTCGATCCCAGTCACGGACTAGGGTATGGGGAGCACGACCCGATAGTCTCATCCATACACGGGGCAAATCTGTGCCTAGTCAAGGTGAACAGTCCCCTGCTTTACTCCATCCAGATAGCTACCGATGCATGGGGGGTGATGGGCGCAGGAGATACGATCATGATGGAGACGGACTCTGGAGCGGGCGGTGGCGTGGAGTACCTCAACTACTCCTCGCAGAACCTCTCTTCGACAGAGGGAGACTGGACAAGGATGGTCTGGAACGCCACTGGATTACATCAGAACGAGGGTTTCACCCTGTCTTTCCTCTTCCGCTCTAACTCTTCCTTCTCGGATGAGGGAATACACATCGACTCGTTCATCATATTCGCAATCGAGCGAGGGGACGAATACACACTCGATGCGGACTGCAGGTTCCCCGATAACTTCGGGGGTACATCTCAGTATGACCCCGAGTCAGAGGGTGGCAACACCATCCTGGTAGAGGCAGCCGATCCCGAGCCTCCCTCACTACACTGCAGGATATTCAACAAGGGTTACATCGACACCACACTCAGGCTGTTCACCGAGGTTTCCAACAGCTCTTGGATGTCCGAATTCCCCCTGAGGATAGACTCCAATAATTTCAACGATCACGACAACGAGGTGAAGACGAACACGATCAAGGCTAGGACTTACACCAACGCCTGGTTCAACCTCTCGATCCCCGATGGGGCTCCAGTTCAGGACCTGTTCTGGTACACTTGGATAAACGACGGAATACTCAACTTCCAGGAAACGAAGTACTACATCGAGCTCCCCGTGAGCGTTGAGTCCACATACAGGATGACTCTGAAGCAGGAGACTCTTGCAAACCCCGCTGCCGTGATAATGCCAGGCGGGAAGGCCAACATCACAATGGACCTCAAGAACACTGGCAACCAATACTCATCATGGTCCCTGGGAGGTGCGTTCCAAGACCCAACTCTCCCCCCTGACAACCTGAAGTGGTACGACCTTGGAGGGGAGGAGATGACAATGATCAACATGACTCCGGTGGAAGAGATATCCCTCAACGCCGAGGTGTCAATACCAGAGGGTATGGAACCCGGAACTTACCAACTCACACTGCTCGCTAATCCGAGGCTGCCCAACACATATCAAGCGTCCACGAATGTATTCATCGAGGTCCCAGTCTTCCATGATCTGGCCATAGCCCCGGTGAAGAACGCGATGCTCGCACCCGCAGATGGGCAGCTCCGTACCGTGCAAGTCTTCCTGTTCAACTACGGCAATACCGAGGACACCTTCGACCTGAGGGTGGACACCGATAACTGGAGGCTTGAGGCGGGAATAAGCGCCGAGGCAGTAACCCTGGAGGCCAATGGCGGGCAAATAACGCTAACTCTGCGCCTCCCCATGCCCAAAGGGGTCGAGAACGGAAGCTACCGCGTTTCGATTATCGGTACCAGCCAGTCCAATCCAAGCTATCAGTCCGTGTCGAATTTCTACCTGACCGTTCCTAAGACGTACATGGTAGAGGTGGAGGACAGGGATCTGTCGCAGGAGGTCTTCGCTGCCGGAACAGACCCGAGGACCCTGAAGGGGACCATTTCCAATACCGGCAATGAGGATGACGCCTTCGATATAGAACTCGACTTCCCGTCCGATGTCAGCGCATCAGTCGCAGGACTCACCAATGGAAGGACCCCCTACATCGCACCTGGGGAGAACTTCAGCCTGAGTGTGAGCTACTCTTTCGACGCAGAAGCCGACGGCCCCAGGATCATCAAACTCAAGGCTACCAGCGTTGAATCGGGCAACTCGGCCGAGGGCGAGGCCAGGTTCGAGGTAGGTACGGTGGGCTACCTGGTGGTGCTCCCTCCGTCCTTACTTTCCAATGCAGCGGAGATACGTGAATCAGGTGATGACTACTTCATCATATTCTCAATTCGAAGCGCCCATCCCGAGTTGGACCAGCAGATACGTGCTGATGTAGAGCTGGACAATCTCTGGACTGTCTACGATGCCAGGGTGGAAGACGATGACAGGAACTTCGTCCTCGAAGCCGGGGAGAGCAGGAACGTTACCATAAACATCGATGTGAGAGACGAGAACCTCGAAAATCTAGCAGCCAATGTAGTCGATTTCAACGTCTCACTGGTAGTAATCAGCGATCTTGACACGACCAAGAGGACCACTCAGATCACTCTGTACAAGCCAGACCCCATACCGGAGGGAACAGATGTCAAGGAAGTGGGATGGCTAGCCGCCAACTTCGCTCTCGTAGCTATAGGTCTGGCCGTGATGGGGGTCGTTCTGTTCTCTTCCTTCAGAGTACTCCAGAAGGCCAGGGCCCCACTTGAGGAGCACCATTCCCTCAGCGACTACACCATGACTGTTGAGGGATGGAGCGGCGAGAAGATAGGCGCCGACCAACTGCCCTCCGCCGATGAAGTGGCCAACTCGATGTACGGCGGTTCGCAGGACCTTTTCCAGAAGCCCCCTCCACCATCGAACCCCATGGAGCAGGCCTCAGCTCCGGCAGTAGAGCCCAATGCCCCCCCTATACCCGAGAGCGGATTGCCCGAGGGCTGGACCATGGAGCAGTGGCAGTACTACGGTCAGCAATGGCTAGACTCGCAGAAGGAAGAGTAGCCGGAGATGGGCCCAGAGGACGATTGGGAGGCCTTATGACCCCCCCTCGGTTGCCCCGCCCGTCGAACCTACGAGAGTGAATGACATGCAAAACGGACAACAACCAATCTTCATCCTGAAAGAGGGTACAACAAGGACAAGCGGAAAGGGCGCCCAGAGTAACAACATCGCGGCAGCCAAGGCAGTAGCAGAGGCAGTGAGGTCAACCCTCGGACCAAAGGGAATGGACAAGATGCTCGTCGA
>LUSA01000053.1:5191-7111 GCA_001629235.1 Marine group II euryarchaeote REDSEA-S43_B8
GTCGTGATTGCCGGGGAGCTCTTGAAGAGAAGCGAGGACCTTGTCGAGCAGAACGTTCACCCAACCGTAATATGCGAAGGATTCCGACTCGCCTCAGACAAGGCTGTAGAACTGATCGACACCCACGGAAAGGGAGTCAACGAGAAGATGTTGACAGAGGTGGCCAAGACAGCACTAACTGGAAAGAGTACGGGAGCAGTGAAGGAGTTCCTATCAGACATCAGCGTCAAGGCAGTTCTCTCAGTAGCCCAGGAGGACGATCAGGGAGCCATAGTCGACCTGGACGACATCAAGGTACAGAAGAAGCAGGGAGGTTCCATCAGGGACAGCACACTCGTTGACGGCATCATTCTCGACAAGGAGAGGGTGCACAGCGGCATGCCCAAGAGCGTATCAGACGCCAAGATTGCCCTGGTTAACTCGGCCATTGAGGTCAAGAAGACAGAGGTAGATGCCAAGATCCAGATCACGGACCCTAACATGCTCTCCCAGTTCTTGGACGAGGAGGAGCAGTTCCTGCGCTCGCTTGTTGACATGATATCCGAAAGCGGCGCGAACACAGTAATCTGTCAGAAGGGTATCGATGATCTCGCCCAGCACTACATGGCTAAGGCAGGGATATTCGCTATTAGGAGGGCCAAGAAGAGCGACATGGAGGCCCTCTCGAAGGCAACCGGAGGAAGAATAGTGAACAATCTCGACGACCTGTCCGGAGAAGATCTCGGGAGCGCCTCCAAGGTAGAGGAGCGGAAGATTGGAGATTCGGACATGGTCTTCGTAGAAGGATGCCCCCAGGCGAAGAGCGTCTCGGTCCTACTTAGGGGAGGAACAGAGCACGTAGTCGACGAGGTCAAGCGAGCATTCGAGGACGCCATTGGGGTCGTCGCAGTCGCCCATGAGGACGGCTCAGTTCTCACTGGCGGAGGGTCAGTCATCGCCGCACTCAGTCGTGACCTCAGATCGTACGCAGAGGGAATAGGAGGGAGGGAGCAGATGGCAATCGAGGCTTTCTCCAGCGCTCTCGAGGTTATTCCACGGACTCTTGCGGAGAACGCTGGACTAGACCCAGTGAACACAATCATCGATCTAAGGAAGGCACATTCTGAGGGCAAGTCGACCCATGGGGTCAATGTGTACAAGGGGGGTGTCGTCGACATGGCCAAGGCCAAGGTGTACGAGCCAAGCCGAGTAGTCGAACAGGCCATCCAGAGTGCCTCAGAGACAGCAGTCATGATCCTTCGAATCGATGACGTGATTTCCAGCAAGGGAGCGGGCCCAATGCCCGAGGACTTCGAAGGAATGGACATGTGAGATGTCCTAAATTCGTAGCAAAACGCACTTCTCCAAATGCACATATTCAATAGTCGGATTATCGTCGAGTAGAATATTCAGCCTAAGGCTGGAGATGATGATATGTCCGACTCTTCCCTGCTCATACTGTTCGGCTCAGAGTCAGGTAATGCAGAGGACTTGGCATCCATAGCCGAGAAGAAGGCGAAATCCCAGGGACTTTCGCCCACAGTGAAGGGCATGGACGAGATAGAGATAGGGGATCTCGCTGGTTCGAAGAATGTCCTGATCTACTGCAGCACGTGGGGCGAAGGAGACATGCCCGACAACGCGATAGACCTCTGGGAAGCTGCAAATGGAGACTCCCCGCCCAATCTCGAAGGATGCAACTTCGCAGTCTGTGCCCTAGGGGACACCAGCTACGAGTTCTTCTGCCAGTCAGGAAAGGACTGGGACGCCTGGTTCGAGAAGCAGGGAGCGACCAGGGTAGTGGATCGCGTTGACTGCGACGTAGAATACGATGACCCAGCCGCAGAGTTCACCGCCAGCGCACTTTCGATTTTCGCTTCATTGGGCGGTGGGGCACCAGCAGAATCCGATGCCGTGAACGAGTCCGACGCAGACGAGGCA
>LUSA01000054.1 GCA_001629235.1 Marine group II euryarchaeote REDSEA-S43_B8
GAATGACCTCTCGACCCCTAGTCCCTGACAGGTGGGGCACGCCCCTAGGGGGTTGTTGAACGAGAACACTCTGGGGCTCATCTCAGGTAGAAAGGAGCCGTGGGTTGGGCATGCAAACTCCTCCGAGTAAGCGATTACCTCTCCCTCCTGGGTCCTGAATCTCTGCTCCTCTGCATTGTCTTCCCCGGGTTTGGGCGCACTCAGACTCTCCACTGCGACGGACCCTGCTCCGAGGCGCAATCCCGCCTCTACTCCCTCTGTTAGCCTCTGTCTATTGGGTTGTGTCAGCAGCAGTCTGTCCACTCTGACGTCTATATCGTGTCTCAGATTCTTTTCCAAGCGTGGGGGGTCTTCGAAGCTAGCCTCTCTTCCATTTACCTTGCCTGCAAGGTATCCTTGGTCTACGAGAGCATTGAACAAGTCGGCGTGAGTTCCTTTCCGATTCCTGATTGCAGGACTCCAAATCGCTATTCCATGTCCCTCAAAGCGCCACATGACATCGTCGACAATCTCCTGCACGGTCCTCCTGCTAACCTCGCGTCCACATTCAGGACAATGGGGGAGTCCGACCCTCGCCCACAGAAGTCGCATGTAATCCATCATCTCAGTTACAGTAGCAACTGTCGATCTGGGGTTGTGACTTCCTTGCTTCTGATCTATGCTGATAGCCGGAGATAGTCCTTCGATAGAGTCGCAGTCTGGTTTCTTCATTTGTCCGAGGAACTGCCTTGCGTAGGAGCTTAGGCTCTCGACATAGCGTCTTTGGCCCTCTGCATACAGGGTATCGAATGCTAAGCTTGATTTCCCGGAGCCTGAAACCCCAGATATCACGACGAATTTTCCTCTCGGTATGCTAACATCGATGTTCTTCAGATTGTGAGTCCTGGCTCCCTTTACCTCGATCCAACCATCCTCGGAGAAGCCATTGTTCTTCTTGTTTGACATCGCGTCACCTTGTCCGGAGTAATCAGTCACAGCGCGCTCCTTTGAAACCATGCCTGAGAAATCCACACAGAATGGAATCGGAGTTGCTTTCGTCTTCTAGTTACAGTGAGCCATTGATTGGAATCGAGCGCTCTTAGGTTTAGTGTCTAGAGAAGCCAGAGAGCGTCGATAGTGTCGCCCTCTTGACAATCCGAATCCGGAGGGAGAAGAGAAAGGCCGTTGTGAGCTACCATACTGTGGATATTGCCGCTTCCTTGGTGCGTTCTTGTGGAGCCTAGCAGTTTATCTCCCTCCTGTCTGATAGATATCCTCCTCATGCACAGCTTCCCTGGCGCTCCCTTCAGGGACTCCTCCATCTCCACTCTTACTCTGTTGGCAAGCCTGGGTCTGGTTCCCTCTTCGGAGCCCATACTGGATGACATCCATGGTGCTACCAGCACCGTGAAGACGATGTGGCTGCTGACTGGATTTCCTGGAAGCCCGAAAATTGGTTTCCCCCTCCAAGAGCCGAAAAGGGGCGGCCCCCCTGGCCTAATCATTACCTTCCAGAATCTAATGTCTCCCTCTTCTTCCATTATTCTGCGAACCATGTCCCATTCCCCCATGCTGACCCCTCCACTGGTAAGAATGGCGTCGCATGACGCTGCAGCTTCGTCTAGAGTTTCTCTCAGAAGATCCATGCTGTCCTTAATCAGATCGAACCTCATGGGAGTTCCTCCCATCTTCTCCACAAGTGATGATAGCCCGAAGGTGTTGGACTCGTAAATCGAGCTCTCTGAGAGGTGCTCCCCAGGAGGAGTCAACTCGTCTCCGACCCCAATCACAGCAATGTTAGGTTTCCTTACCACCCTGATGTTCGCATGGCCCATTGTTGCTGCGAGAGAAACCGAAGCCGGAGTCAGAACGGTGCCAGCTCTCAAGGCCACGGTGTTGTGAGTTAGGTTCTCGCCCTTCCAGCGGATGAGGAACTTCTCGGCCAGGGTCTTGCCCTCGTCGACGATCTTCTGCGGGACGACCGGCTTGTCGAGGCCGCGCGCGGACTGCGCGGCGTAGGACAGCACCATCACCGCGACGCGGGCGAGGTCCTCGCGGGCCTGCTCGTCGGAGATGTCGTAGGTCTGGCCGAAGCCGAAGGCCGGTCTACCATTGATCTTAGGTCCTCGAAAAGAGTGCGTCCAGATGCCGTAATCAACGGAATTGTCTCGTCTTCTCTGACTAGGGTAAGTTGGCTGGTCAGTTCAATTGCCCGTTGCAGGGAGACTCCTACCTCCATGGTCATCGAGAAACGGTGGAGTTGAAGTGTCCTTCCCAAAGCGGTCCTCGTGGTTTCCACTGAGTTGGTGCTTGTTCTACTGGCCCTCTTCGCAGTAGCATCCCTGTACTCCTCGGTTGGGCTCGGGGGGGCGTCGGGGTACCTAGCTGTCCTATCGATGACGACGTTTGCAGCATCAGAGTCGATTTGGCTCAAGCAATATGCTTGGTCGCTAAATCTGATTGTGGCCGGGATTGCCTTCTGGCACTACCACAAGTCTGGTCACCATGTCAGGGATCTGTCGCTTCCATTCATCTCCGCAAGCGTGCCCATGGCCGCCCTTGGAGGATTCATGCTTGTGGAAGGTGTCGTGTATGACGCGTTGCTATCGCTAGCATTTATCGTAGCGGCTTGGAGGTTGCTTTCAGGTGATGCAGGTGTTGGCGAGGCAGTCAGACCGAGTGCTACCAAGGCTGCTGTAGTTGGAGGTGGAATTGGCTTGGCAAGTGGAGTGATAGGCTTGGGTGGTGGTATCTTCCTACTCCCCGCCCTAATGCTCGGGAGATGGGCTAAAGCGAAGGAGGCCGCAGCGACGACTGCCCTCTTCGTCTGGCTAAACTCGCTCGCTGGACTAGCCGGAGCGGGGGTCGCTGGAAGGCTTGACCTAGACCCTAGTCTTCTGATTACTTTCGGAATAACTGTACTGGCGGGGGGCTTGATAGGATCTAGGTATGGCTCCACATCCTCCTCCCAGAAGGGTGTCAGAGGCATACTTGTGACGGTACTGATTCTAGCGGCAACTAGGCGGGCATTGGGAATTCTGCAATTAGGTTGAGCTGCTCAGGCGTCCATTACGTGACTGACTGCATTGTGGAAAATCGCCATCCCCTCTCCCTGTCCGTGCTCATTGTCTTCTCTGGTCCATGTGGCTCCGAGCCATGTTGAATGGTTTGCCTCGGGGTGTGGCATCAACCCGAAAACCAACCCTGTCGGGTCACAGACCCCGGCGACGTTCCTCCAGCTCTGATTCGGAGAGATTGGGTAAGGAAGGATGTTGTCGCTAGCACTGGGGTATTCGTTCGAAGGATCGACATACCTCGCGACCAATTGGCCGGACTCTGCCCATTTATCCATCAAAGTGGGATCGTCTGTGACGAACTTTCCCTCCCCATGTCGAACCGGGACCCTGATGCGCTCGAGCCCCGCTGTCCATATGCATGGACTCTTTGAGTCGAACTCAAGGGTCGCCCATCTGTTTTCGTAGTGCCCGCTGTCATTGAGTGCTAGGGAGGCGGTCTGGGTTAGGGAGACTTCCTCGTCACCGGGAAGAAGTCCCATCTTCACAAGTACCTGGAAGCCGTTGCATATACCAATTACAGGCTTCCCCTCCCTTACGAAACCCCTTACCTGGTCCCTCAAACCGAAGCGAAGCCTGTTCCCCATCAACCTGCCACTACCTAGATGGTCGCCAAAGGAGAACCCTCCGGGTATCGCCAAAATCTGATAGTCTGAGAGATCCAAATCCCCGTTGACCAGTCTATTCACATGAACCCTGTCAGCATGGGCTCCTGACATCTCGAATACGGCCATGGTCTCTGTCTCGCAGTTGATTCCGAAGCCCGACAGGACTGCTACCCTGGGAGTCATCAGGGCCCCCCTCCATGTAGTGTGTCCTTCCAAGAGTCCCTCATCTCCGACATTGAGCCCAAGAGGACTTTTTCTCCGTCCCTAGATACGGAGATGGCGTCTCCCTCGGAGACCAGTCCTAGGTAGTGACAGCATACGCCCTCCATGGATTCCTCGAAGGCCTCCTTGTCAGAGGGCCTGACGCTGACAAGTATCCTGCCGAGGCTCTCACCGAATAGGGCCCCCCAATCATCGAGATCCGAGCAGTCTGATTGGAGAGGGGATATGTCGATTGAAGCTCCGGAGTCAGCTCCGAAGCAGCACTCCGCCAGAGCCACGGCCAAGCCACCATCGCTGCAGTCATGGGCGCTTGAAACTAGTCCGCTCTTCATGGATGAAGTAAGGGCCCTGTAGACTGTCATGTTCCTCTCTGGTTCGATTTCCGGTACGGCTCCCCCTATCCCTCCTGAGCCCTCGTCCCTCAGCATGAATGCCAATTCGCTGGCGCCGAGTTCCTGGTGAGTCTCTCCAACTAGGAATATCGCGTCTCCGGGTTTCTTGAAGTCCGACGAGACCGCTTTCCGTACGTCTTCGTGGTTTCCGAGGAGACTGAATAGCAGGGTTGGTGGGACGCTGATCTTCTCTCCTCCCATCATGGCATCGTTCTTCATGGAGTCCTTGCCGCTGATACATGGTAGCCTGTATGCCCTGCAGACGTCATCCAATGCTCTGTTCGCTCTCACCAGTTGAGCCAGTTTGTACCGTCCATCCGGGGTCTTGGATGACTCGATTGGGTCGGGCCAGCAGAAGTTGTCGAGACCTGCAATGAGATCTAGGTCCACCCCCACACATACGGCATTCCTTAGGGCCTCATCGACGGAGGCGGCCGCCATTGCATAGGAATCTATGTCGGAGTATCTGGGAGCGATACCGTTCGAGATAACTAGCCCCTGGGTCCCTCCTTGGATGGGCGCTATCACAGCAGCATCCCCTGGAGCATCGTGGTTAGTGCCACAGAATGGCTTGATCACGCTCTGGGCTATCACCTCGTGGTCGTAGGAACGGACCCACCATTCCTTGCTGGCTACGTTGGGTCTGGCTAGGAGCCGGGCGAGGAGCTTCCCCATTCCTTCCTCATCCAGTTCGGGCGTCTCTACCGGTAAGTGAGTCGGGGGGCTCCACTCCGAGTCTAGATTGAGTTGTGGGCATCCGTCGAATAGGAAATGTATGGGCAGGTGTGCAACGGGAGTCTGTCCATGATGGACCACGAATGCCCCGGAATCGGTGAACTCTCCGACTGGTGTTGCTTCGACCTCATGTAGACCGGCTAAGGTCTCGAACTTCTCGCAGTCGTCTGGTCTGACTCCCACTGTCATCCTCTCCTGGGACTCCGAGACCAGTATCTCCCAGGATGAGAGGCCTGCTTGCTTGAGGGGGACCTGCCCTAGGTCGAGTTTGGCTCCGCCTGTGAGTTCGGCCATCTCCCCGACGCTACTGGAAAGGCCTCCTGCGCCGTTATCTGTGATTACTTGGATAAGACCCTCGTCCCTAGCTTCCAGAATCATGTCTAGCATCTTCTTCTGGGTGATGGGGTCTCCAATCTGGACTGCTGAGCTAGGGCTCTCTTCGGTTAGTTCGAGGCTGGAGAATGTCGCTCCGTGGATTCCATCGCTTCCAACCCTGCCCCCTACCATGTAGACGACGTCCCCTGGCTTGGGCGTCTTCACATGGCTCTCTCTTCCGTCTGCGAGGGTTCGGGGCATGATTCCAACTGTACCACAGAAGACCAGGGGTTTTCCGATGTATCTCTCGTCGAACACTATTGCTCCGTTGACTGTGGGGATTCCTGACTCGTTTCCACCCGATCTTACGCCTGAGTGGACTCCTCTGAAAACTCTTGAGGGATGGAAAAGTCCGGGGGGGATTGTGCCTGAGTAGTCGGGGGGCCCGAAGCAGAAGACATCTGTATTGGCTATTGGCCTAGCCCCCAATCCGGTTCCGAGGATATCTCTGTTCACCCCCACAATTCCTGTAATAGCGCCACCAAATGGGTCCAGAGCACTGGGGCTGTTGTGCGTCTCGGCCTTTATGCAAACACTCCATTCATCATTCCAGGAGATGACGCCCGAGTTGTCATGGAATATGCTTAGTAGCCAATCTACCTCTTTTTGGATATCCAGCGTTGGCTGCATTATGTGGGTCTTGAATAGGGAGTTGATTGTCGTGTCCTCATCCGTTGCTTTGTCCACGTGTCTGATCTTAGCAGCGAATATCTTGTGCGAACAGTGCTCTGACCATGTCTGGGCAAGGCACTCTAGCTCTGCGTCGGTCGGTCTGTCCGATTGTAGTCCCTGTTCGGTTCTTTCGGCCCTAACAGCAGGATCTCTGTAGTGACCCTGGATGGCTTTCATCTCTTCTAAGTTTAGAGCAAGCAGTCCTCTTTCGCTGATTTCAAGCAGTTCGTCGTCACTAACCTCCAGATCTATCGTCGTCGGTTCCTTGAATATGTTTGGAGGGACATCTGGAAATCCGAGTTCGGGCCAGTGTCCCTTTGAGCACCCGTTTCTGTCTGCCACGGACGCCCTCTCAATCATTGGGTTGTGTAGAGTCGTGGCCAACTCTGAGGGGGAAACTGTGCCTTGTACTCCCCAGAACGCATATGTCCTAAACGTTGCAACTCTGGCTTCTTTCTGCTCTGGAAAGAGCGTGGTCAGTCCGTCCAAACCCGCCTGAGCGGAGTTATCCGTGACGCCTGGCTTGAATCCTATCTGAATCGCCATCTCTGGTGGGTCCGAGAAGTCGTCTAGTATCCTTGAACCAGTTGTAGCGACCTCGATTACCGGGTCTGCAAACAAGTCATAGGTCAGAGTTTCTGCCTGTGCGTCAGAGATTGTAGATCTAACCTGATATCCCATGATGACCCTGACGGAGTCTACTTTGATTCCATGGTCAGTCTTTAGCATGGAGCGGACGTTCTCACCCCTAGAATCCGGAAGACCTTCGAGATCCTTTGTAGTGACTTCGAATATCCTCACATGTTCATCTGAAGACATGCATTCACCTACGCCAGAAAGGCCTCACTGAGTCTCCAACCAAGCCACGCAGTGAGCGGTGCTAAGAGATTTAGTGCAATGTAAATCGAGGCCGCAGAGGAGCTTCCCGACTCGATTAGTCGTACGGTCTCAACCCCGAATGTGGACATGGTCGTGAAACCACCCAACATACCCGTGCCGAAGAGTAAAAGCGTCTCAGTTTGAAGGGCCCCTGCCATCATTGCTCCTAGAACGAAGGCTCCAAACAGATTCACCACTATTGTAGCCCATGGAACCTCCGTTGCTCCGTCTGAGGGCATCGCCTCTGATACTCCCCACCTTGCTACTGACCCAATTGCGCCGCCCACACCTACCAACACAGCTGGATGCATGACTCGTGCGAGAACTGACGGGGCTTGATATTTCTTGGAAGAGGAAAGACTTGACATAGAGGAAAGTACGGGACTAATTGATGAAAGCCGAGGATGCCTGGGGGGCTAGATGGGTCAACTGCGCTCATCCTCTTTCTCACCAATTCATGTCAATAGCCTGTGAGAAGGAATCTTTGGTCGTGTTAGCAGCGGACATGCCTACCGTAGAAGAAATTGTCCAGATTGTAGAAGACGTTGGCGATCATATTTGCGCTCTAAAGACCCATGTAGACATGGTTGAGGATTTCAATTTGGAAGACTGGGGGGCTGTTGTTGATGCTGCACGTTCCAAGGGGATGTTATTGTTTGAAGATAGGAAATTCGCTGATATCGGAAGGGTTGCTAAGACCCAGATGGGAGGGCTATACGATATCCGCGTATGGTCTGACTTGGTGACGTCGCACAGTGTCAGTGGTCCCGATGTAGTAGATGGTATCGCTGAAGCATGGGATGAGGTGGAAAGAGTAGGGGGGGTCTTGCTTCTAGCTCAGATGTCTAGCTCTGGGAATCTACTCGAAGACTCGTACACTGACAAGACTCTGGAAATGGGTACGGCCTCACCGCATGTTATCGGCTACATAGGGAACGGGAGTAATCCGTCCGAATTGGGGGATTTGAGGGGCAAGGTAGGAGAGGGGAAGATGATTTGGACTCCGGGAGTTAACCTTAGCTCGCAAGAGGGTGTGCTGGGACAGAGGTATGGAAATCCATCAGAGGCAGTCAGAGCGGGTTCAGATGCGATAATTGTGGGTTCTGGAATACACGGAGCCATGGACCCAGTGGCTGCAGCGAGAGAATATGCATCGGCCTCTTGGGTTGCCCTTCTGGAGAGGTAGAATGGACTATGCGGTCATCGCGGCCTGGGGCTGCAATACAATCGTCATTCTGGGAGTGGGATCTTACATCGTCTTTGAGATACTGAAGAGGTGGAGGGTTGGACTGAGGCTGTCTGCTCTGGATGAGAGCCTCCTAAACGATGAAGTGGTGACAGTGGAAATGGTCACAGATGCTCCTCAAGGTAGTAGTTTTGTTGCTGGCGCAGTAGCTGAGTTCGTAGAAGACCGTCGGGAATACTAGATTTCTACTAGACCGAGGTAAAACGTGACTGCCAATCCAGCCAGTATGGACATGGTGATTATTGCTAGAGTCAGAACCTTCCTACTCTTCCTCTTGGGCACTGGTGGTTCGGGTAGTGGTGGTAACTCATTGGGAGGGGACACGGGCGTCTCAGCGCTGTCGGCGATCATTGATATTGGAGGCAGAGGGGGTTGTTCTTCCTCTTCGATATCGGGATAGAGTTCGTCAAGATCCTCTAGTCCGGGTGCGTCGGGAATAGGGCCGTTCATCATTACCCATTTCTGATCGACGTCGCTCCTGGTAAGAGGCGTGACTAGGACGGTTACGGCACCTGCGGAATATGCTGCATCGTTGGCTTTGGCCAGTCGTGACTTGCTGACAACGAATATCACTCTTGCCTGGGGGTCGCTCTCACGGATCTCCAGCGCCGCGACGTGTCCATCCATGGTCGGTAGGTTGAGGCCCATGAAAACCATGTCTGGCTTAATCCTGACATACTCGTCTACAGCCATGTCCCCATCATCGCAAATCTCGGATTTCCAACCCCTCTGGCTCATTATCGATCTTAGTCTGCTCGCTGTGATTCGGTTCTCGTGAACGATGAGGGCTGTGGGCTTCGACTCAGTCTCCATCAGAGTGGTCACAGGGGTTTCGACTCAATAAGGAGGTGGTCGATGGCTCACGAAATAAGTTGGTCTACTAGCCAGTTTGGATCGAACGGCTCCAGATCGTCATATCCCTGGCCTGTTCCGATCAGAATAATCGGCCTGCCAGTCGCATGGGATATCGAGAGGGCGGCGCCCCCTCTTGCATCGGTGTCCAGTTTGCAAAGTGCTGCTCCGTCGAAGGACAGTCTTCTCTGGAACTCTATCGCCTGGGTTACAGCGTCGTTGCCTGCAAGTGCATCTGCCACGAATATCACTAGGTGGGGTTTTGTCACTCTGTGGACCTTCTGAAGCTCTTCCATCAGATTTGCCTTGTTCTGCATTCTACCGGATGTGTCGATGATGACTACCTCGTCTCCCTTGGCCCTAGCGCTCTCAATCGCATCCCTAGCAACCGCTGCCGAATCACCCCCCCTCTGGCTCTTGATGCATCTTACGCCCAGGCGATCGGCATGCGCGGCCAGTTGGTCTATTGCACCCGCTCGGAATGTGTCCGCAGCGGCAAGAACTACGTCGAACCCTTGGTCGTCCAGCCTCTTAGCGATCTTCGCTGAGGTCGTGGTCTTGCCTGTTCCATTGACCCCCACCATCATGATTACTACGGGCGAGTCGGATGAGACTAGGTCTCTGATGGTCTTGTCGAAGTCCCAATATCCGGTTCTGAGGAGAGAGAGGAGAGCGCCTTTGAGTGCCCTTTCCACTACCTCGTCCAACAGGGCACCACGACCCACTCGAGATCCAATGAGGTGCCCACGGAGACTGTCAATCAGCTGAGAAGATGCCTCGTGGCCCATATCCGATGAGAGTAGTTCATCCTCTAGATCCTCCAGAATCGAGTCCAATACGGCCCCTCCGCTAATCACCATCCCCCCTTTGTTTGTCTCGTGCTCTGAAATGTCTATTTCGAACTTAACATCCGATTGGATTAACCTCCTCCCGGTGGTTGAATCCATTGCATCGCTTTCTCTTGGAGGTTGTATGGGTCTTTCTGCAGTCCTTAGAGCCTGATCTCTTGCTGCGAGTTTCCTCTCCCTGGAACTACTTGGTTTTTGGAACGGGTCTTCGACTTCATCTTCAAACTCGTCCCATTCACTTTTTGGTTCGGTTTTCGAGTTTCCTTCCGTTCCTGGGTCCTCATGTTTCCTGGTTTTCCTTAAGTCCTCTTCCAGTGATTCTCGCCTTTGTAGCGCTTGCTCTGCTTCTGCGGATCCATCCTCGACAGTGATTCCGAAGTCCTCATCGGCTTGCTTAATCTTCTTTCGGAATCGATCGAAGAGCCCCATTTTCAGTCCTCAGTCATCTAGGGTTAGCTCGGTTCCCCTCTTCCTTCTAGGCTTCCGCTTGGTAGGGGCATCTGTTGATTGCTGTTTTTCGCTCGGAGTTTCTTCAGAAGGAGGTTTTGCTGCCTCCACGGCGTCATTGAACTTGGTAGCCAATTCTACAACGTGTTTTTCGAGTTCTTCGTATTCCTTTCTCAATGAATCCATGATATCATTCAGTTCCTCATTTCTCTTGCTAAGAATCTGAGCGGCTTCCTCTCTGGTTTTCTCGGCCTGAATCCTGCTACCAATATCAATGACTGCTCCTCCATCGGGAGGGATATCAGCGACGAGTTGAACTCCTGCCCCTAGAGGAATCATGGCCCCATTGGCTCCATCTTCTGATATCGACAGGAGGGCTGCCAGTGCATGCTCCTGTTCCAGCTTTATTCCTTCGAGATTCCGAACCTGTTGCTCTAGGGCTTGGAGCCTTTCCCGGTTAACCTCAACCAATTGGGCAATCCTCTGAAGCTCAGTCCTGTCTGGCTCCGTCATGTTCTACGGGATGCAAGGAGTGCAATGAATGCGTCGCCATGATTTTGCATTATCAATTTGAGATTTCGGATTAGGCCCTATTCTCCGTCCCAGATTCCTTCTGCAATCATGAAGTCCATCACCCTCTCCGAGACGTTGGCTCTGTTGCCCCCTCTCACTCCAGTGGCAGAGACCTCGAACACCTCTGCTGGAATATCCTTCGCCTCCCTTACATCGTATCCCACTTTGCGACCATATGAAACGGCCTCGATATCTGGCATTATCCATGCCTCTACGTCCTCATCTGCGTATCTGTGCTCAATCATTCGCTTGCGAAGGAGAGCGGAGTACGGGTCCTTCTCGGATACTGGCGTGTCCCTAATGCCAACTACTACCTTCTTGCCTAGGTCTAGTTCCTGTTGAATCAGCCATTCGTGGCCTACATGCAATGGTTGCCAGCGCCCTGGGAGCAACACGACCTTATTTTTCTCGAAGAGGTGGGATAGTTGGTCCACCATATCATCCACCGTGTGACCGTCTTCCCCGCTAGAATCGAGTGTGAAGTGGGCGCACTTGGGTTCATCGAATGGATCCGAAATACCAGTGAAATTGGATATCTCCCCCGATCTAGCCTTGGCGTACAGTCCCTTCACATCTCTTTGCTCGCAGACCTCAAGAGTGGTAGAGACATGGACCATGACTGAGTTTTCTGGAAGAATGTCCAGTATCTTCTCTCTTACGCTCTCGTAAGGCGTGATGAACGAGCATATCACCGGTGTGTGCTTGGACAACAGAGTTGCCATCTTTGCAATACCAAGGAGATGTCTTTCCCTTCCCTCTCTAGAGAAGTCTTGGTTTGAGAAGAAGTCTCTGATGGTGTCCCCGTCCAGAAGTTCGGCCCCATACCTCTCGCAAGCAGCTTCGGCTATGGTTGTCTTTCCGGCCCCTGAAAGTCCAATTAGCCATACTACCTTGTTGCCCACGATGGAACCCCGTGGCGCGGCGACTCGCGTTGGTCATTTAATCCTGATTCTGCGCCCAAATATCGTTCCACTTGGTGCTGCATGCGACCAAGAAGTATGGATTCAGCACTTCATCGACTAAATCATACACCAAGGGTTCGCACTGAGGGGATAGGACGAACCCCCCTGCTGCTTCCACAACAGCATGGGCTGCGGCGATGTCCCAGCACGATGTTGGGCCGAATCGAGGATACAGGTCCGCGGAGCCTTCTGCAACGACGCATGCCTTGAGGGATGAGCCCATTCTCACAAGTTCGTGTTCTCCTATTTCCTTCGCGAATTTCTCATCCCTTTCTGCTCGGTGGCTTCCACTTGCTACGAGCCGTGTTTGGGTGTTTGTCTGTTTATTTACCGAGATTTCTGAGGTTTCTACGTCGGTAATCCTGGTTGCTGGAACATCAACCCCTCCGAACCAAGTCGTTCTATTCACAGGGGCGTGAACTACTCCGAAAATCGGCTTCCACTTGGGACCCATCCTCTTCATCAGAGCGATGTTAACAGTGAACATCCCATTTCTCTTGATGAACTCCTTGGTTCCATCAAGAGGATCTACGAGCCATGCAAATTCACTTTTTTTGGGGTCTCCTACCCTTCCCTCTTCGGAGACCACGGGAACTTCTGGATAGATGGTGGCCAGGCCTCTAATGATGGTCTTGTGCGCGGCTATGTCTGCTTTGGTGAGCGGAGAGTCGTCGTCCTTAGACTGCACCTCGATCTGACCCGATGAGTCGTAGATGTCCATTATTGACAGTCCGGCCTCGATGGCGATTCCTACGATTTCAAGGTGATCGAATTGCATAGGGCCCTCCCTAGAAGTCTTCGAGGCTGTCAGCTGATTCATCGAGGTCTTTCCTCGCTTCTTCACTCAAGTAGAAGAGGAACGGGTCCTCGTCTCCCATGATGTCCTTCCAAGAGGACATAGCCCTAGCCCAAATCTCCTCTCTCGAGTTCCAATCGAGCATCCTGTCTACAAACTTGCAGTACCTCTGAACCTCCTCGTCCTCCGGAGCAACTCTGCGAAGTATCTCATTTGTCTGTGCGATCACTATGCCCCAGGTTGGGTTCAGCTTGTATGTCGAGAATGGATTCCTCTCTTGGTTTACTGTGATGTGGTCTCTCCAAAGACCGAATGTCACGTCATATGAGAAGCCCGCAATCAGTACAATACCAAGAACTAGGACGGCTATGGAAATCAGGCCGACGTATGTCATAGGGATGAATAGAAGGGTCTCATCCGAGTCAAATCTCCATGAAACATAGGGCCACACCAGTAGAGTGATTGTTGCCGTCCAGAAGCCCAAACTGATCATTGCTTGGCTTTGCTGGATACGCCAATATTGCCGCATTGCCCACTTCTTCATATTATCGCCTCCAGAGCGCCCCCTTTCACAATTGCCCAGTTAAGTACGGAGAAACTTACGAATGGCCTCTTACTCTTCCTCGGCCTTGGGTTGGGTTCTCCTGTAGTCAGAAGATGTTCCGAAGTGAGCGATCACCCTGTCTGCTTCCAAAGTTGGATAGCACTCGTTCCATAGCATCGTCCTTGTTTGCAGCTACCACATCGACTGAGTATGGTTGATCCCTCTTCCCCGCTCTGAACGAGCCCGTCGCTCTGAATGCCTTCATGGCGCGGCCGAGATAGGGTCCCGATTTAACCGAAGCGGGTGAGTCGTTCCTCAAGGTTCAAGTGAGCGTGGGTTTGGTTAGTTCCGAGCCAGTATGACCGTGAACACTCCCTCGAAGGATGATGGACGTGGCCTTCGGGAGCGTTTGGAAGACATACCCAGGGGGAGGCTTGTAGACGAGGTTGTATCCAGATGGGACGATATGATTCGTCTGGAAGGGGAGATTGCAAGCCTCAGGCGAAGGGTGAGGGAGGCAGAGTTGGTAGCGAAGGGTTCGGGTACCGACGGAGCGCTGGTGAGTGATTTGGAGGAGAGGCTGAGGGTCGCTGACTCGAGGGTAAGGCAGTTGGAGGGGATGATGGAAAACGAGAAGGCGCGTAGAATGGGGGCTGAGGCAGATGCTGACAGGCTCACAGAGCTCCAGGAGGAGAATGCAAGGCTTCTGAGGAACGAGGAGGAGTTGCTACTGCTTGTTCTGGATATGGAGGCGCAAATCGAGCGCCTATCCAATACATAGGGGTGTTTCACTCCTCTGAGTCGCTGACTTGGGAGATTTCTGCATCATCATCTTTGACGGCGGGTGAACCTGTTAGGAGGCCGGCAATTCCTACAAGGGTCACGAGTGCTTTATCCCATCTTGACGCGGACTTATCCGACTCGGGCAATAGATCCTGAATCTCTGGGAAGAACGGTTCAATCTCCCTGTTATCGAACCACATGGAGCCACACTTCAGGCAGCCGTCAATCTCCATTGACGAGTCCTTGCTAGTCGAGACTGGCCCCTTGACCATCTCACCTTGGCAGGTTGGACAGCGGTAGCCGGCGCTTTGACCGTTGAAAACCCCGCTGCGAAGGTTCCTCAGCGATGTCTGTCTGATATTTCCATTCAGCCACCTGTCGCTGGCCAGGATTCCAAAGCAGTAGCTACAGTGGTGCATGTGTCCAGCCACAACGTCTCCATGTGCATCCATCTCGGAGTTGCAGCAGGGGCAGGTGACCTCGGGCACGCCGGTGGAGATGCGGCTACAGGTTTGAGGGTGTCTGAGTTTCGTTCATCTCCCAATGCCGTCTATTAGGTCAGTAAGTACTGCCTGAAGCTCACTCGCATCATCATATTCCTCAGTGATATTACCGGTGATAATCCAGTCTGCTCCTGATTCAGCTGCGACTCTTGCCGACTCGGCGTCTCTGATTCCACCACCTACGATTATAGGAAGTTCGCAAGACTCACGAGCAGTCTTAATCAAATCAGGATTCACAGGGTGCTGAGAACCGCTACCAGCCTCGAGGTACAGCAATCTGAATCCTAGAAATTCTGCAGCCATGGAATATGCGGCCACTCTTTCGTGATCGTCGTATCCAATAAGATCCGCCTTTCCTACCTCTCCCGCCTTACCACCTGGCTCGCATATGAGGTATCCCATGGGAACCGGTTCAATTCCTGATTTCTTCACGAATGGAGCCCCTCGAACCTGCTCTCCGATTAGGAATCTGGGATCCTTGGAGTTCATCAGCATCATGAAAGTAATTCCATCTGCAGCAGGGGAGAGTGCAGCGGCTCCCTGAGGGAATAGCACAACTGGAATCTGGCTGGGGTTCTCATCTGAATCGGAGTCCTGGCTTGAAGCCCACGTTACTAGCTCTAGTGCCTCCTTTATCGAGACGATTGTAGCGTGAACGTTCTCCATATCCGTATCCGAGGAACCGCCGACGAGAATCATCCGTGAGCCGGCGTTCGCGGCTGCGAGAGCCCTATTGGCTGCCACATCGGGCGATTGGTCGGCAGGGTCGATAACTATCGCGTGCCTGGTC
>LUSA01000055.1 GCA_001629235.1 Marine group II euryarchaeote REDSEA-S43_B8
ATGGAATTGCAAGGAGGTCATGGGCTAGGAATGCCGGGGCAAACTTCGCAATAACCAAGGCCATGGAAAAAGACCCCAAACTGGACGTGACCTTACCAAAATTAGTGGATTCCATCATCCTTGATGACCTGTTTGAAAAGACTCGATGACTCTATTTGACAGACCGCTACGCCAGATGCATGGAAACGGTTGTCATTGATGGAGATAGTCTAACTCTTGAGATGGTCAAGGCCGTATCACTGGGCACCATGGAAGTATCTCTTTCATCTGATTCAAGAGAGAGGATGCAGGCTTCTAGAAAGGCCGTAGAAGACATCTTGGACTCAGGAGAAGTTGTTTATGGGATAAATACAGGATTCGGGGCGCTTTCATCTGTCCGCATAGAAGACAGCCAGTTAGAGGAACTACAATCCAATCTTGTGAGAAGTCATGCATGTGGAATTGGCGAAACAATGGACCCGGATATTGTTCTAATGATGATGACTATTCGGGCAAACTCTCTTGCAAAGGGAGTATCCGGAATCAGGCCATCTGTGGTGGACACCCTTCTTGGGATGGTTAACTCTAGAATAGCACCATCAATCCCCAGAATAGGATCATTAGGAGCTTCAGGAGACTTAGCTCCACTCTCCCATATGACAATGGGAATGATGGGCGAGGGCGAGTGCCTCGTGCAAGTCTCTGGCAAATGGGTCTCCAAGGATTCCAGAACCGCATTAGAGGAAGCAGGATTGGAACCAGTTAAACTGCAGGCAAAGGAGGGACTCTCCCTGATTAATGGGACAAGCCAAATGTGTGCATACCTCACACAAACCGTACTAAACATGGAGATCTTGTGTCTCACTGCAGACGCCTCCATTGCATGTTCAGTGGAGGCAATTAGAGGTTCTCACAAGCCGTTCGATAGGAGAGTACACGATTCTAGACCGCAAGTCGGACAATCAATCTCAGCGGCCAGAATTTCTGCATTCCTTTCTCAGTCAAACATTGAAATTTCCCATGAGAACTGTGAAAGGGTGCAAGATGCCTACTCATTTCGATGTGCCCCTCAGGTCCACGGACCAGTTGTGGATCTGACAAGGGAAACAAGGAGAATTCTAGAGATAGAAATCAACAGCGCTACAGACAACCCTCTAGTGTTTGTAGAGGATAACGGAGCATCAATAATCAGCGGGGGCAATTTCCACGGTCAAAACCTGGCTCTAGCCAGTGACGCCATTGCCGTAGCTTGCCACGAGCTTGCTAGTATTTCTGAAAGAAGGATTAATCAGATCCTTGACCCAAATTGGAGTGGACAGAAAGCCTTCCTCGCCAGCAATGAGGGATTAGAAAGCGGATTAATGATTGTTCAGTACGTAGCAGCGGCAATCATATCGGAACTACATATTCTCTCCAGTCCAGCTACAATTAGCAATGTCCCTGTTAGCATGGGCAAGGAAGATCATGTTTCAATGGGCGCCACGGGAGCACATAGGTCACTACAATCGTCAATTCTATTGTCCCGAGTTTTAGCGAATGAATTCATCTGCTCTACAGAGGCCATAGAAGCCATAGAAGAATTCCCTGGGATAGGGGTCAGAAAGCTAGTCAGTTGGGTCCGTTCCCATGTCGATAGACTGAATGGTGACAGATCGATGACAAGTGAATGCGAACAACTATCAGAATCGATTCTAGACGGCGGATTAACTGAAATTTTCGGGTGAATAAATGCAAGAAAAATTGCACATGAATCAACATCCTGGAACCGATCCTCCACCATTCACTACCAGGATCGTAGGGAAGGATGGCAACTCGCTTCTATTAGAGGAAACTTACTGCTATCCAAGGGGGGGTGGGCAGCCAGGAGATACTGGGGAGATTACATCAATAGAAGGCGAATCATGCAACATGAACGAGGTACTGCCAGGAGAAATGACCCTGCATCCCGTTGACGATGCCTCCATATTCACAGACGGTCAAGAAGTTATTTGCACCATAGATAGAATTCGAAGGAATGAACTCACGCTCATGCACACCGCACAGCATATCTTCTCTGCAATATCTGAAGATATCTGGGGGGCTGAAACCGTGGGAAACCAAATTGGAGTAGAAAGCTCCAGAGTAGACCTGCTATTCGATGACAAAGACGTTTTCGATCCGGATATCATAATCGGCGAAGTAAATTCTATCCTTAATTCCAAAGTTCCCGTGAACATCCATGAATGGGATAGGGAGAAAATAATGTCTCACGAGAAAATGAGGCATACAAAGTTCATGCACAGGATACCAGATTCAATCACACACCTTAGAGTCGTTGAAATCGAAGATATCGATCTGTGCCCCTGTGCTGGAACACACGCTTCTAACACGTCTATGATACCCAAGGTGAAGTTCATCTCAAAGAAGAACAAGGGAAAGGGCAGATTGAGAATTTCATACGAATTTGATAAATAAATTTAGTAGTATTGATTCTATTGGTGGGCTCGGCAGGAATTGAACCTGCGATCTTCGCCATGTCAAGGCGACGTCATAACCCCTAGACCACGAGCCCGGCTCTCCTTCGAATTGAAACACACACAAGAATGATTCTGATGCCTCATGAGACAATTTTTGAGATTCTTCCATCACATCCTGAAATTGAACATCTCCCTGCAACCCTGGTTCTGCCATTACTCATCTTGATCAACTCTGGTCCGGAGACTCTTACGTAGCTCTTACATTTCATGCAGAACCCACTATGCTCCGATGCCATATGGCGTGGTAGTCATTCAACTATTCAATTTTTGATATAGTAGGGGTTATTTGGTTAAATTTCATATTTTTTCACAAATCGCTATACTGAGAGCATATTATAGCAAATATAGTAAAAAGGAATTCTGATAACCTATGTTATCGGCACAATATCAGGCGATATTTTTGCTCGATTACGTCATTTTCCGGATAAAGAATCTAGAAAATATGATTTTATTAGAATAGTCGTATAGATATTATTATTATTCACTGTTAGTATCAATAAGTCTTGTTCGAGTTTACAATAATACCATTTTTGATCGTATCTCTGACGGGTGAGGATCCCGGAGTCTGACACCATGAGTCTGCAGAAGAAGACCAGAGGACATTCATGTCTGCAATGCTTCCTTCTGATATAACTCCTCGTGGTTCCTCTTCATCAAACATTGTTGTTGCGGGGTTCCTAGTGACTGCAACTAAACTTGCTATGGGATCCACCCCTAGTCTGTGCGTTATGAAACTTCCAATCAAGGGAAGTGAGGTAATCGGACAATTTGGATTGAAGTCAGTGGCTATGGAAAAAGGCCAATCTTCAGTAATGCACTTTTTTATCGGTAACTCTAGACTCTTTCCCAGGACATAGGGCGTACCGGGAAGAAATGTTTGCACGGTTCCGGATTCCGCTGCACTGACTCTAGAATCATCGTTCGAACATGCAACGTGATCAGCGCTAACTGATCCAAGCTCGGCAGCCGTTACTGAACCAGCCTTGTTCACAGAATACATCTACCCATCTTGCCAGAGAGAGCTCGGAAATTACAGGTAGTTGATCTGAGATTAGGTGCTCAACATAATCCTCCCTCGCCATCTCTGGTGGGAAATCATGTGCACCCAGCCAAGTTGCCCTTATGTCTATAGCAGTGGAACGATCTATTTCAGAAATTGCCTCCAATAATTTTACTTCAGAATCCAAGTCCAATCCATACCCGCTTTTCGCCTCCAAGGTAGTCGTTCCATTACGCATACATTCCTGCACACGAGATATTCCACTGGCTACCAGGTTTCGTTTAGGCGTACTTCTGGTATGGCTTACCGTCTTCATTATCCCCCCTCCAGATTGGGCGATTTCCCGATATGTCTTACCCCTCAATCTCATGGAAAGCTCGTTTGTCCTATCTCCAGACCATGGCAGGTGGGTGTGACTGTCAACAAAACCAGGTACTACTGACATCTCCCCGATATCTATCACTTCTACATCCTTACTTACGCTATTTGCAGGGTACCAGGGTGCAAACTCTGACAAAATCTCATCGGAAGGGGCTATTTTCTGAACAATTCCGCCACTGATCATTATAGCCATACCTGCAGGATGAACCAGTGACTCTCTGTCGAGAAGTCTATCCCCAGAAAGGGGGTCCTCATCGTCTCCAGTAGAAAGGTGTGCTATCTCTCCACAGTTGTGTAAGATAGTCCTCATGATGGGCCCAAATTCCGATAGTTGAAAGAACTCCCGCTCATCCGGAGGCCGTGGAAGGGATTATTTTAGGAATAGAGAGCACAGCTCATACCTTCTCTTTTGGAAGAGTGAGCACCACTGGCGAGCTTTTCCCTTCATTTTCATCTCTTTACCGTCCAGAGGAGGGGGGGATACATCCAAGAGAAGCCGCTGATCATCATTCTGAGACGACATCCCTATTGTTAGAGAGGCTGTCTAGCTCCGAAAATTTCTCTTGGGATTCAATTATTGCTGTAGCCTTCAGTCAAGGTCCAGGTTTAGGACCATGCCTTCGTGTCGGTGCATCTGTGGCTAGAACTCTGTCTACGAGACTCTCTGTACCACTATTAGGGGTCAATCACTGCGTTGCTCATATAGAGGTAGGTAGAAACCAAACTGGTTGCAAAGACCCTGTTTTGCTATATGTCAGTGGCGGGAATACGCAAGTAGCGAATGAATGTTCCTGGAGAGACCAACAAACTTCTCCCAGGGACTTGCCCTCGGCAACTTTCTGTAC
>LUSA01000056.1:0-6459 GCA_001629235.1 Marine group II euryarchaeote REDSEA-S43_B8
GTTTTCGCCATCGCTGTGCAGAGGGCAGCTAAGCACGTTTCCACTCCAGTCCTTGTGGCGCTGCCTGTAGTTGCCGTGATCTATGCATCCTTCTTCGACTCTCTACGCGATGAAAGCGATCTGATATGGGCACTTCTCAATGGTATTCCATACCTGGGGGAAACGACGGACATTCTCCTATTTGACACTCCCAGATGGGCCGCCCTTCTACTGTTATCCATACCGGCATCCGTTGCAATCCACCTCCCTTCGGAAAAGGAGCGTGAGGGTGGGTCAAGATACGGACCAGAGCAACTCTTCGGACCCGCAGTCGCTGTCCTCCTCTCCGTGGCATTCCTCCTTCCAGATCCACAGACTGCACCCATAGTCATCGTGACAGTCATTACTGCTGGAGCATGGAGGCAGGGAGTAATCAATTGGTTCTGGATTTCTCCCATAGCATGGTTCTGGGCTTCTCTGGAGCTATTCCAGTATCTCGAAGTCGGACAGGGCTCGGACTATGCACGAGTCGTTGGGGGGTTGGCTGGATTCTCCCAGTACCTGCTTTTCCATAACGGATTGCTTCTCACTAACTCACCGTTCGAAGACCATGATGCAGGGAACGACGAATTTCTGGGTCTGGCTTCCAGAGGGTACGGATACGCCTTCCTTCTAATTTCTGGAGGAGTAAGCGGAGTTCTCCCATTCATCTCTGCCTTGGTGGCTGGCTGGGACGGCCTCAGGACTGGCACTCCAATCGTACTACACGGATCTGTTTTGGTCCAAACTCTGACTCTCGAGTCATGGTTGCGTGAGGATTTTGGACTCCATTCCGAAGATGCGCTGATTTGGCCTATCGCTGTCGGCATTGTAATGGTCGGATTGTCATGGCGCAGGGTGGATCCCTACGGACGGGAGGTCATGGTCCAGACTGTTGGAACATCCGAGTCAGAGCCCTTCGACATGGAGAAGGACTTCGGGATGTTCGGCTCCGCATTCTTCCTGATTGCCATGTTCCCATACTCCGAGTTCATAGAAGTGGATTTCGCATTCGGGGCATCGATAGTGCTCCTATCCTTGCATCACGTCATCGTCGGTTTCGGCAGAGATCACGGATGGAGGAGGCTCATCAGCCTGATCGGCATGCCTTCAGGCCTCATAGTCACAGGTGTTGCTTATGAGGGTCTGATCATGGTGCTGATGCTATTCCTAGCATCTTTGACTCTCATTGGTCAGGCTGTCCTATACGCCTCAAGAGGGGGTTTGGAGATCGGAAGCACAATTGAGGGTGCAGCCCCGATTGCCTCAAACGTAGGGGTCTCTGAGCCTTCTCCTGAGCCTAGCGAAACCAAAGAAGAACCAACTGAGATCAGTGAGGAGGCAGAAACAGAAGATGATGCGCCCTCGGAAGAGATGGACGAGCAGGAAAGTCCCGAACCGGAACCAGTGAAACCACAATCTCCGTTATTCGAATCAGAAGAAGCCATCTTCGGAATTAGGTTGGAGCCCAACATGATGTACAACCTCAGAGAGATGATCTCGACAAACAGAACCGTAGACTTCAGCAAATGGTCTCCAGTATTGGCGATTAGCTCCAGCGGATCAATAGTCCTGAACTGGGAGAAATCCTCAGAGGAGGAGTGAGCCGACTAGTTCACTCTTCTTCAGACTCGCCAATCTTTCGAACATTGATGGCGTTCGGGCCCTTGTCACTGTCCCCAATTTCGAATTCGACAATGTCTCCTTCGCTAATCCTTCCGTCTACCTCAGTAGTGTGCACGAAGAGATCATCTCCCTCATCGCGTCCAATGAACCCATATCCTTTCACGTAGTTGAACCACTTCACAGTTCCCGTCTCCATGGGCTAGGCTCGAAAAACAGGTTATTGAACTAGACTGCTCACAGAGGTGCGAGTCGCTAGAACACGTCATCTTCGTCTTCTGAATCGTCGAATGAAATCATTCCGCTGGATTTCCCCGTCTTCCCCTTTGCCGGGGACTTCTTGGCTGTCTCCTTCTTGGGCTTTTCTTCCACCTCTCCGGTTAGCTGAGCCTTACGGGCGGCCGCAGCCTCCTCCTCCTTCCTCTTCAATTCCTCAGGGTCTATTCCCTGCTGTGCAGCGAGCTTGGCCCTTCGCTCGTCACGGGCCTTGATCTCTAGGAGCCTCTGCCTGGCTTTGTCGTAGTGCTGAAGCATGTACATTGCATCGTGCTCTAGTAGAGGCGAGTCCGAGATTATCGTGATGTCCATCCAATCCCCCTCCTCGGCGAGGTACTCGGCGAAGGGCTCGAACTTCAGGTCGGACTTCTTAATCTGCGTGTAGTGGAGTGCGTTACCCATCCTGTGCTCGACTCCCGCAAAGTGGCAGTAGAACGTCGAGCCGCCGTAGGTCTCCCTTGCTTGATCGAAGAGCTCCGCATAGTCCTCGCTGGTCCTTAGTCTCCCATGACCCCGAGCGTGGATGTGTCCCATATTCAGAACAGGGACCGTCCCCTCAACGTGATTGCAAACTTCCAGAACTTCTTCTACGGTGCCCCACAACTCCTGTCTTCCGGAAGTCTCGACCCCGACTAGTGATGGCTCAGATTCATGCACCCAGGGGAATGCGTAGTAATCTTCCTCTTCCTCCTCATCTCCCCAAACTTCTCTGACTCGCTCGACTACTCCCGCCATGACATTGGCCACCTGCTCATTTGCCTCGGCCCCAGGTTCGTACTCTCCGTATGGTCCTACATGGAATGTTAGATGTCTTGCGTTGATTATTTTTCCAGCCTGAAGGCTCGTCTCCATCTTCGAAAGAGTCCTGTTTCTTTCCCTCTTGCTACCGAGTAGTTCCGCGTAGTAAGGGCCGTGCATGTTCATCTCGAAGTCAGACTTCCAAGAGAGTATTCCAGCCTGCCAATATTGGTCGAAATGCTGGGGCTGGATGGTTCTGACTGTCTGCACCTCCATAGCATCTAGGCCAAGCACGGTGATATCGTCCATCCCCTCGACTATGGTGCGGCCCTTGCAGGAGAGGGGAACTCCGGCTGGCCCTAGTTTGAGTGGCATCCCATTGGCCTCGCGGGTCCGGCCGAAAGGGTGCCCCTTCAAAAGGGGTTTCAGTGAAGTTTCCGATTTACGCTAGATTACTCGAATAGAGACATGGCCGCAATCGCAACAGCAGATGACCCATAACCAGAAGTCGGCAGAGCACATAGGAACCCTGCTAGCCACCGCTCGGTTCTCATGTCCTCTTCAACTTCTACCACATCTCTCCCCATTGAGTGACTCACTTCTGCTACTCCTTCAACAGGATCGAAGGTGCACACGATAGGAACTGCCCCTCTATCCCTAATCTCGTCTAAGAGGAGGTTCGGAGGAGTCTCTTCGATCTTTGAAATCTCTTCCAATGCCTCATTGCTGATGAAAAGCAGGTTAACCTGTCTGATCCTATCGATTACGGAACCCCATGCCTCCTCTAGCCTGTCGGCCTCACTAGGAACTCCAACTATCATTGCTGACTTACAACCCTCCAACTCAGCGAATGTCAATGACGAACCCCAAGCCGATTTCATCGAATCACCAACTAATGGGCCGTCAGAGGAAAGGACTAGCCAGTGCTTGTTACCCAGGACCGCCCTCCAATCGATTAGGCCCTGGTCGAACTCGTCATACTGGTCGGATTCGATGATGAAATCAACTTCTGCTCCTATTCGAATCGCCTCTTCTGTGACCGTGGAAGCAACATCGCCCCCACCAATTCTTCCCAGACCGGCAATCCTGATCGGCATCCCTTCCATGGTTCCCTCTGAACATACCCATCAAGAGGGTTGTCTATTCCAACTTCCACCTGAGGATTGCGATTGCTCCCCCCATTCCCAGGAGTTGCTTGCCAGAATCATGCTCGGAAGATGCCTGAATCACCCTCCCGCCAGATGCCTTGACCGAACTCGCTATTTCCTCCCATTGAGCGGATTCTTCTTCCCCCCTCAGTAGTCCTGCTTCAATCACCAAGGTCTCGACCGCACCCTGTTCGGAAGCTTCGGACACCATCTTCTTGCCATAGGTGACAGCTCCATCTGTTGAAATCCGTCTGAGTGCCTCCTCGATTGCCTTGACTTGTTCCACTATCGCATGCTCTCCGAGCAGAGTGTCGGCGAGGCCCTCCGAAAGGACCTCGTTCGCCGCAGCCCTACCTCCGATTGAAGTGGGCACATTCACCACACTGTTATTAGCCCCCGAATCTCTCAATTTTGACTCGAACCCCTCTCTGGCTAGTCCCGGTCCGCAGATGATCAAGGGGATTCCATCAGGAAAAACCATCTTCGCCTCCTTTGCTACTTTTTCGAAGAACTCCTCTCTGACTGCGGTTGAGTCTCCCGTTCTCTTCCCACCTCCGCGTAGATTGAACTGGGAGACATCTCTGATTCCATGAGTTGCAACCTCGAAGATCAGGATCTCGTCATTCTCTACCACCATGAGTCCGGACCTAGTCTTCTTTCCTGAAGCGATAGCTTCCTTCACTAGCGATTCATCTGACTTGGACAAACCTCCCTCGCGAGTCAACTCTATCTCGTCACCAGGAGAAATAACGTGAGTATGGTGGCTGCCGATGTCTATCTTGGCCTCCTTAATCACGCCATGTACACGGAGGCTGTCCGTGAATGGCTGGAAGGCAGTCTCCGCAGCCTCTAAGAGAATCCACATGGGCTTCCTCTCCGCACTCTTTGCACGACCATCCTCCCTAGTGCCCGTGGTAGAGTCTCTTCTGTGTGAGAGCATCCCAACAAGGCAACCAGTACCGCAGACCTGGGATAGGACCCACAGATCGTCCTCGCTCTCTATCCTCAGTCTAACTCCCTCGTCCAACCTCTTGACGCGACGCATTCCTGTGCCTCCCGACACTGTCGGTGAAGGAGCACTCTTGAAACCTTCATCGGTGATAACCACCGGCGAGAGCCATGGATGCGCCCGCCCACTGGGGTGTCGCAGGCTACCCCATCTCTCATTCTGTCACTCCCAAGCTTTTCTCGATAGTGGGGGATGCAATGGGGCTGGTCCAAGCAGAGCAGATATTTGTCGAAGCATCTAGTGAGGGGGAGTTCTACTCCAAGGTAGAGGCGTTGGACGGAGATCTTTGGCTCTCTTGCACTGCCCCACTGAAGCACTCTCCACATTCCAGATTGGGGGTGCAAGGACCTGTGGGCGTTAACGCAATCAACCAACTAATGAGAACAAATGGGGTTTGGAAGGGAGCTAGTACTGATGGAGCAGGCTTCGTTTCTGCTTGCAGACACATAGGTGTCGAACCATCTGGTTCGATCCTCAGAATGAGGGGGGGAGGTTCTGCCGCTCGATCCATCGCAGCCGCATGGTCCTCAGAAGGAGGCTCGATAATCCCAGAGATGGGACGCAGGAAACTCGTAAGAGGACCTTGGGATTCCAGCATATTGGAGTCAGGAAATGCTGACATTTCGATAGATCTTGATTCAGCCCCCGCCGGAGGTCAATCCGTTGAACTTGAGTCAGATATTCAGGTCTCAATTTCCTACAATGCGTCTTCATCTAAGGAGGACTTCGCCATCATCATGTTAGCCGCCCAGCATCTGGAGGCATGGCACTGCCTCTTCGCATCAAAAGACGAGAAAAATATTCCAAGTTTGGAAGATGTTCTGTCCCATTTATGATTCGAAGAAATTGGAATTACATATCATAGGGGTATGTTTCCATGCTTCTTAGGAGGCACCAGGACCCTCTTCGTTAGCAAAGGTCTGAGGGCGCTTACCAGGGCACTTCTGGTTTGAGAGGGCTCGATGACGTCATCCAACCAACCGTGCCGGGCCGCGACATAGGGGTCGCCGAACTTGTCCCTGTAGTCCTTGACCAGTTCCGAGTAAGTCTCATCCGGCTTATCTGAGCCGGATAGCTCGGCTCTGTGAATGATTCTGACCGCTCCCTCAGCGCCCATTACAGCTAGCTCCCCAGTGGGCCATGCCACGTTGTAGTCCGATCCAAGGTGCTTGCAACTCATAGCTAGGTATGCTCCTCCGTATGCCTTTCTGGTGACCACTGCGAGCTTGGGTACAGTGGCCTCCGCGTAGGCGTACAGGAGCTTGGCTCCGTGACGGATAATCCCGCCCCATTCCTGAACAGTACCGGGAAGGAATCCGGGCACATCTACGAATGTCACTATCGGGATGTTGAAGCAGTCACAGGTCCTGATGAATCTAGCCGCCTTGACAGATGCGTCGATATCGAGACATCCAGCGAGAACTGAGGGCTGGTTTCCCACCACGCCCACTGGTACCCCGTCAAGCCTGGCAAAGCCGACAACTATGTTCTCTGCATATGAGGGAAACAACTCAAGGAAGCGTTTGTCGTCGACAACCTCCGCTACCACTCCCCTCATGTCATACGGCCTGTCAGAGTCAAGGGGGACCAGCTTTCCCATTCCCTTGCACTTTCTCTTCCACTTGTCACCCGTGGACAGTCTCGGGG
>LUSA01000056.1:6572-36234 GCA_001629235.1 Marine group II euryarchaeote REDSEA-S43_B8
AGATTATCTCGGGGATGACGTACGGGCTTCTCATGAACATCCTCCCTCTCTGTTGGCCTAGAATGACGAAGTCGGAGAGTCCCGCGGCAAGTGCGCTAGTTCCTGAAACAGTTCCCAGGACAATGGATAGGATCGGGACCTTTCCGGAGCAGGATACTAGTAGGTCCAGCATCTCACCGTTGGGGCCTAGTGATGTTACTCCCTCGTGAGGGCGCTGTCCGTCGCCATCCCATATTCCGATAACCGGTAGTCGCCCCTTTTCTGCGAGTTCAAGAATCTTACAAATCTTCCTTGCATGCATCTCCCCCATGGTCCCTGAGAATACTGCGAAGTC
Source organism: Marine group II euryarchaeote REDSEA-S43_B8 (assembly GCA_001629235.1). Classification (GTDB taxonomy): domain Archaea; phylum Thermoplasmatota; class Poseidoniia; order Poseidoniales; family Thalassarchaeaceae; genus UBA36. Next base: position 6,907 of record LUSA01000056.1, read on the forward strand.
CTGCGAGAAGCATACCACCCTTCTCCCGTCCAGCATGCCATGTCCAGCCACTACTCCGTCCCCAAGTGGTTCGTGCAGATGCATGCCATGGTCTCCAGACCTGTGCTTAACGAACGCGTCTACCTCAACGAAACTTCCATCGTCGAGTAGGCCCAAGATCCTCTCTCTAGCGGTTCTGGAGCCAGCTTCCCTGATCTCCCTGATTACTGCCCTGTCTCCGGGAGATTTTGCGTCATGTCTGATCGCATCAAGATCTTCGCTAGGTCTGGACCCCGCCATGATGAGTCCAAGTGCAAGTCGGTTCATCAGCAAACCGGACGTCAAGACCTCGAGAAAGCTGGATTTTCTCCTACTAAATCCATCCCCCACCCTTCTTCGACTGACTCCCTCCCTCCCACAGATAGTAGGTGGTGTAGCTTTACCAGAGCAGAGCCCGGTGGGCAAAGAGAGCCGTGCCCGATGATCCCCATCTCTTTCTGGTCTCTTCCCTTAGAGTACACGTTCATATTCACAGGCCCATGAATAGTATTAGTCACCATCACTACGACTCCTCCCTCAGAGATGTGATCCTCAAGCATCACCCTTAGTCTGGTATTCTCCAGACTGTCTTCTTCGGGATCGGATATGGGCAGGTGCCCCAAACCAGTTCCATGGAAAAGCAGAGCATCGAAGCCAGCGTCTATGGCTCCCTGGACCTGATCGGGATGTAGGTGCGGGTCTGAGATGAATTGTGCAATACGAACGGACTCATCGAACTGCTTCGGAGCGATCGCCTCCACCCTAGCGTCATGCGCCTCTGGCGAGTAATCTATGGATACGCCATCTCCGCCTATATCTACGAATGCGAGAGCCTCCTGGTTGATTGGCTTGAATGCGTCCCTTCGTGAGGAGTGGTACTTCCTACAAGCACATCCCGGAAGTACAGCGCACCTACCGTCCGAGGAGCTCGCATGTACAATCACCACAGACGAGTCGCGGTATCCAGAAGGAGCTGGACCATGCGCTGCCCAATGTACCGAGGCGATTAGATTCTCAGTCGCATCTGAAGAGCCTCTATCTGGAGATCTTTGCGACCCTGTCAGGACGATTCTACCCGGTGGCCTGCCTCCTTGACCGGCCCACCCGTATGACATGGCTGCTGAGGAAATGTGCAGGGTATCTGTTCCATGGGTGATGACGCAACCAACCGCTCCCTCGGCAAAAGCCTCCTCGGTAGCTTTCAGCATCCTGTTCCAGTGCCTTGGTCTAAGATCGTCTGACCACATGTTTCCAAGCTTGACTGCTCGTATCCTAGCTATCTTTCGAAGTTCGGGCACGGCATCCAGTAACTCGTGTGGGTCGAATCTTGCAGTGACCGCACCTGTGGCGTAGTCTACCTTGCTGGCTATGGTCCCACCTGTGTGTATCAGATGGACAAGTGGCAGAGCCTCGTCCTGTGGTTCGATTTCGACGGCGTCTTCCTCTATGTGAGGCATATCTTCCAGGACTTCGAATGAGTCAACGTATGACTCAGGGAATGAAACGTTGTACCCGTTTTGTAGTTTCATTGTGATTAGTTTAGGCCCGGAACTAGGTAGGGCCACTCCACTATGCTCCACCTTTCCGGACCAGGTCTTGACCACCAGCCTCACCGGGACTCCGGGCTTTGGCCAACCCTCCATGCAAGTGGGCAGAGCGCCTCGGCCCATCAATGGCTCGCTTCCAGTTTGGTATTGGTGCCGGGAGCGGGACTTGAACCCGCGACCTTCGGATGACTCAGGCATCTCGAAGGGGGCCTACGGCGTGAACGTGCCTTTCGGCTGCCCTATGAGTCCGACGCGCTACCAACTACGCCACCCCGGCATAGGAATAGGGCGAGCGAAGAGCCCATTTGAGTATTGCCGGTGATTATCCCCCGACAATCGCTTCACACGTAGGGTTGATGTGTCGCCTTCCCTCGCCAGAATCATCATGGTCGATGTCGATACAGCCCTAAGGGCCAGCGCCTATTCAGGCAAGAAGGGCACTGGAGCCAAAGGAGGAGGCAAGAAGTCCTCAGCCCTTGAGCCATTCGACCCCTCCTCGCATGCAGAGAAGGAGAAGGCAGATGCAGTCTCCATGTGGATAGTGATTTTCTTCGGACTCTCGGTTGCATTGTTGATGAGATTCTACATGATGCCTGGCATGAATGGGACGAAGCAGATACTGTGGCTTCTCCCTTTGCTGATGATTTCTCTAATTCGACCTATCCACCAAGCTTTCGTCCCATCAAGATTCTTCGAACTATACACAACCGGGAATTGGGTGAGGTCTTCGTTCCTGTATATTTTCACATGGCTCGCCCTGTCATTTGCACTGGTCAACCCTCCTCTGGCGGATATCGCTGCACCCCATCTTGCTGGAGCAATAGATATTGCAACTACCGAGGGAATATCAGACTCGGACTTGGATGGCTCTGTCTACGAGATTAGAATCTCCCAGGATTCTATCCCGGTGTTGCTCGGTCTAGCAGTAAGAGATAACGTTGACGCGGAGAACTCAACCATGAATCTTACAATCCAGAAGGTAGGTCAAATGGAGTCGATCGTCAATGTCTCCGGTTTAGTATCAGAGATTGCCACAGACGGATCCAACGGACTATCTCCCTCTGATACTTTCGAATCTGTAGATGATGAAGAATGGGTAAGGGGGCTTCGAAAGAACTCACTTACAGGGGGTTACTTGGGGCCAAAGGTAGCCCCACACTCACAGGATATCTCCATGGCATGGGATCTTTGTCCCAGTGGGTGTGGTCCCGGGGATTATCTGATTCAAATCTCACTGACTGAGGTTAATGATATGGTTCCTTGGCAAGACGGAGAGAACACTTGGCAGAGGGAGTACACACTCAGAATTTTGCAGTCATCCTAATTTCCGAGCATACTGCAGATTCTAGCTGCCATCGCATCTAGTTGAAGGGACTCTCCTCCCCCTTCTACCATTCTGAAGTCACATTCTGCCATAGCTTCAGTCACTTTGAGCTTCTGGGGTTCGTCTAGGAAGGTGACTTTACCTAGCTCTCTGTGAAGTTGGTTTACCAGGTCAGTTCCGGCAAGCCCAAAGCGATCTAGTATCTCCCTCATCCTCCTCCTAGCAGGCTGGAAACCATCTTCTTTGCAGGCAAGGAAGAATCCATGTAACTCCTCTGGTGGGGCGGTGGCTGTTGTTTCGTAAACGAGGTCACGAGTTACGTGGGGGTCTAGCGATGCAGCCACCTGTAGGGAGGTAATCGCCTTCCTTAGATCACCCAGGCAAACATCAGCAATCGCTCTTGCAGCCTCTTCCTCCAGCTCAACCCCTTCGCTATTAGCTACTTCCATGACCTTCTCCAGAACCTTCTCGCTATCTAGAGGTCTGAATCTGAAGACTGCGCATCGGGATTGTATCGCCTCCACGATTTTCGAAGAGTAGTTACAGGAAAGTATGAACCTACACGTCTCCGCAAACTGCTCCATTATTCTCCTCAGGGCACCCTGGGCGTCAGAGGTCAGAGCGTCGGCCTCATCGAGAAAAATTACCTTGAACGAAGTCCCTGGCATGGGTGCGGTTCGGGCGAATTGCTTGACCTTGGTACGTATCGATTCCAACTTCCTCTCATCACTGGCATTCATCTCCAGAAGGTTGTTCCTGAACCCGTCGCCGAATACATCTCTTGTCAGTGCCAGAGCAGCGGTCGTCTTTCCTGTTCCAGGTGGTCCAGCGAACATTAGGTGAGGGAATGTTTTGGATTCCGAGTAAGCGCTCAGCCTATCCACAACTGCCCTCTGTCCCTTCATCTCGCTGACAGAACGCGGTCTGTGCCTCTCAACCCACAACTCACTCATGATGACCTAACTCGACCCGTTGGCGGGCGTCCTTGAAGGTTGGGGACGCAAATCCAGAATCAGTAACTCTCTTCTTGTGCGGGGAAGGAACCTCCCCTGACATCATCGATGTAATCCCTAACGGCCTTGTCAACTGCGCCGCCCACGTCAGAGTAGCGTCTTAGGAACCTAGGTGAGAAATCCTTGGTAATCCCAAGCATGTCGTGAAGCACTAGTACTTGTCCATCGCAGTGGGGTCCGGCACCAATCCCGATGGTGGGGATATCGAGGGATTCACTGACCTTCTTTGCTAAGTCCGCAGGAATCTTCTCGAAGACCACCGAGAAGCAACCTGCCTCCTGGAGGGCCATCGCATCTTCCATCAACTTGTTCGCCTCGGACTCCTCCTTCGCTCTGACTGAGTAAGTTCCGAACTTGTAAATCGACTGGGGAGTCAGGCCGAGATGCCCCATTACCGGGATCCCTGCAGTTAGGATCCTTTTCACGGAGTCTACTATTTCCTTGCCGCCCTCGATTTTTACTGCATGGCCACCGGACTCCTTCATTATTCTGATAGCGCTCTTCAGTGCAAGCTTCGAATCGCCTTGATAGCTGCCGAATGGCATGTCCACAACTACCAAGGCCCTGTCCACAGCATTCACGACACACTGTGCGTGGTAGATCATGTGTTCCAGTGTTATGGGGACCGTAGTATCATTCCCTGCCATCACGTTTGAAGCAGAGTCGCCTACGAGTATCACGTCCACTCCGGCTCCGTCAACAAGCCTTGCTAGGGAATAGTCGTAGGCGGTGAGCATTGCTATTTTCTCATTCGAGCGCTTCATTTCTTGCAATATGTGCGTAGTCACCTTCTTCGCTCTGCTGGAAACCACTTGCTCACCCTGTAGTACCCCTAGTACGGTTGCTGACTTCAAACATACGCACGAAGTTTCAGCCCTCTGGCTCTATCTCACGAGCAACCTCAAGAAACTCCTCGATGCTAATCAGCCCGTCTTTGTCAGTGTCTCCTTTACCGAAAACATCTCCGATCAATTGGTCTCCTCGGCGATTTCTGGTTTTCGAGAGAACTATGGCATCGTCGGGAATGTTGGGTCCTCCTCCCTCGATGTATCCTAGAGACTTGAAAGCGCTGACGAATTGGTCTAGATCCAACTGCCCATCTCCCTCTGCATCGGCTTCGTAGAATGCAGCGAAAAGCCTGCGCCTCTCGGCTTCGTCTGCGTCCGTTATCATCAGCTTTGCAGTTTTCCACGGGGTAATCTGGACCTCCACCCTGCTCTCTCCGTAGCCCTTGTAGATGATTAATCCAAGAACAATTGCTACCGAGGCTCCGACTAGAGACTTCGTCCCCATCAGGTAAAGCAAACCCCCCCCTCCGAAGATTCCGAACAACTGTACTGCAGGGTAAAGTGGCCAAGGCGTCTTCCACTGGGGGTCGTACCATGTGTGAGAATCGGCTGAGGTCCTAAGAACAATCACACACCCATTGATTAGCATGAAGATCATTATTTTGAATCCTGATGCGAGTTCCGCGACGTCATGAACAGGTAGGAAGGTTATCGCCAGGCCCATCGCTAAGCCTGTCCCAATTATCGCCCAATGTGGGGTCCCAAATCTCTGATGGACGCTCTCAAGGAAGGGGGGCAACAGATTGTCTCTGGACATAGCAAATGGGAACCTCGAAGAAGCTAGAATTCCCGCTAGAGCCATAGAAGTCATTGTCACAACAGCAAGAATCGCAGCGATCTTCCCAACCATCTCCCCACCTACTGCCTCAGCGAAGATGTACACGGGGTCCTCGCTAGCACCGTGTTCGCCGTGCATGTAGTCTGAGGGTGCAACTGCAGCAGCCATTACCAAAGTGACAGTTACGTACAGCAGACAACTGAATAGTAGAGACAGAAGTATTCCATGGGGGAGGTTCCTTTCTGGATCCTTGATCTCGCCACCCACAGCAGCTATCTTGGTCACGCCAGCGTATGAAACAAACACGAATGCGGATGTAGCCGCAACATCCTCCCAGCTCCCAAAAGAATCCTTTGAAGAAACGGCACTCCAATCCAGATCGTGAAATGCTAATGCATAAGCGCACAGGGCAAATAGGTAAGCAGCGGAAAACATTACTATGGGAATCTGGATCTTCTTGATCCTCTTCACTCCTAGGATGTTTATCCCAACAATTATTCCTAGGAGTAGAATTGCTGCAGCCTCGATGTCAATGTCCATTCCCAGCAAGTCCTCAATTACCCAAAGGTAAGCTTTGAATCCGATTAGTGCGAATGCAGACTTTAGCATGAAATTGGCCCATAGGCCTAGACCGGCTATAGTTCCGACTAGAGGCCCGAAGGTCTTCTGGACGTAAACGTACGAGCCACCAGAGGTCGGCATAGCCGTTGAGAGCTCTGACTTTGACACAGCACCAGGAATCACAAGAACAGCAGCAACTAGGTACGCCAGCCAGATTCCTCCGAGTGGGTTCTCCCCTCCTCCAAGTTCTAGCATGGCGAGGGCAGGAAGTACGAATAGGCCAGACCCTATCATTGCCGATAGAGAGATAATTATCACCGAAAATAGCCCTAACTTCCTTTCAAGACCGTCAGAGTCCGTATCCTTCGGAGTCAACACTATTCCTACTAGGTCCTCTGGACCGTAGTGACGCATGATTTGGGGGCCCCATCCTCCCCAGTTGAAGGTTCTGTATACCCAACGGTTAGATACTCACTCTTAGCCCAATACACATGACTGACACAATAGAGCATGGTACAATTGCATCCGTGCATTATACTGGGACCTTCGCAGAGGGGGGCGAATTCGATAGTAGCAGAGGGAAGGATCCTCTGGTCTTCATAGTCGGATACGGACAGATGATCACTGGTTTCGAGAGAGAAATGCTCGGGGCAAAGGTAGGAGAGAAGAGAGAGTTCACCCTGGCGCCCGAAGACGCTTACGGGGAAAGAATCGAGGATGCTATTCAGAAGATTCAGAGGGAGAACTTTCCGGAGAATATGGAACTAGAAGTTGGGATGGTCGTAGGGGCCCACAGTGATCAGGGCCCGATTCAATTCACTATACTGGAGATAGACGAAGAAATGGTTACTGCCGACTTCAATCACCAGATGGCAGGCAGAACCCTACGATTCGAGGTAGAAGTCGTAGACATCCGGGCAGCATCCGAAGAAGAACTGGCGCATGGTCACGTCCATGGTCCCGGTGGCACCAATCACTGAATTATTCAGAAGAGTTATTTCCCTCTCCAATAATTCAATCAGGATGAGGGGGCAAGCAGCGCTAACAGTTACTCTGCTCGTCGTCTCCTCTCTTACTGGGTGCTTCGGAGTAGGATCGAGCAACAGTATCTTCGATGAGGAGGCCGAAAAAGAGCCTCTTCGGATAAATCATATTCAGATGAAGGGAACACATAACTCGTATCATGTAGAACCGCTGTTCTCCCCCACAAGGGAGTACATGTACACTCACCAACCACTTGACTTGCAGGCCTCTCAACAAGGAGTGAGGCAGTTCGAATTAGATGTGTGGTGGGACCTCAGAGAGGGACTCAGAGTCTATCACAACCAGTATGACTCCGGGACAACATGCCCGACATTCGAGGATTGCCTAGGGACGTTGCTGGCATGGTCCAACGAGAATCCCATGCATCATCCCCTGTTCATCTGGGTTGAGCCCAAGGACTGGCCCGAGCAAGCAGCCGATGTGACAACCACTCTGGAGATTTCCGGGCTTCTGGATGACATAGAGGGGGAAATATCGGATTTCTGGCCACTGAACAAGACCATCACCCCTGACGATGTAAGGGGCGACAGCGACAACCTCCGCGATGCGATAGGGGAAAATGGCTGGCCTCTTCTCGAGGAGAGTAGGGGGAAGGCAGTCTTCGTGTTGTTAGCGAGGGGGGAGGCCAGAGATCTGTACATCCAAGGTTTTCCGGGATTAATCGGTGCTAGGATGTTCACCCTATCTGACGAAGGTAGCACCGAGGCTGCAATATTCTCCATCACCGATCCGGTGGGGAGTGGAGAAGAAATTTCCAGATTGGTTAGCGAGGGCTACATAGTCCGAAGCAGGGCAGACAGTGGGGGGGAGGAGGCAGACAACAATGACACTGCCAGGAGGGATGCCGCGCTTGCAGTTGGTGCGCATAGCATTTCCACGGACTACCCGGCGGAGGTCGATGGGTTGGACTACTGGGTCTCAATCCCAGAGGGGAACCCAAGCAGGTGCAACCCCATATCCTCGCCTTCTTGGTGCACTTCAGATAGCATCGAGGACTTAGCCCAATGATTACGCTCTGGCAACGACCTTCAACTCGATGGCAATAGAAGTCGGCAGGGCTTCGACTGAAACTGTCGTCCTTGCTGGCAGAATCTCTGAGAAGTACTCAGCGTAAACCTCGTTGTAGTCTTGGAAGTCCCTTTCCATGTCCGTGAGGAAGACTAGGACATCAACGATATTTTCCAGACCTAGCCCGTACTCCTCGAGAATTACTCTGATGTTACTAATCACTGAATGTGTCTGTGCTCTGATGTCATATTCCAGGGGATTCCCACTCTCGTCCTTTATCGGTCCTCCTGGTATTTCGTCCGTCCCAGGCTGACGAGGCCCCATTCCACTAACGAAGACAAGGTCCCCCACTCTACGTAAATGGGGATAAGCTCCAACTGCCTTGGGACCTCCCTCTGCGATGAAGGCTCCATCCTCACTGGTAAGCTTACCAGCCGCCTTCCGTCCAACTACCGCTCCTAAGACACCTCCTACGGGACCACCAACTGCTACGCCAGCAGCTGCTCCCAGGGCTCCTCCAGCAGATCTCGCAAGTGACTGCCCGACCTCGTCGTAAACCTTCTCGACAGCATCAGCAGGAGCAGAGACGATCCCCTCAACCATCCTCTTCCTTTTTTCCTCGGTCGTCATTTGCTCCTCCTCTTCCATCATGGGGCCCCCGTATCCAATACTCCTCGATCACCATGGTAGTGTTCAACATCGTCCTCATCGAACTCCTTGTCGCCCACTGATCCTTTCGATGGAGTCAGAACTACAACTGCCCCTCCCGAGCCATGCAGTGCCTCATAGGCCAAAACCTCGCCTGTGTAGTTGTTGTGCTGGCCCATTGTAGCGGACATCCACCAGGCCGGCTTGTATGCCACGACCTTTTGCACTCTAATCTGCCCATGAATCTCTCTAGAAAGCTGACTTAGGTCCTCCAGCCTGCCGTCCCCGAAGAACTCTAGGATTTTCTTATTCCACTCGTCATCCTTAGCAGAGTGGATCCTGTCCTCTGCAGGGTCAATGTGCTCTGTGAACATCCTGTTTGAAAGGCTGGAAACTACCACTACCACTGCCTTCTTGCCCTGAGCGCCAATAGCATCACGCGCAGACTTGCCCAGAACAATTGTCTCGGCTCTATTTGCATACATGTTACTGGATACGATGCATGCAGGAATCCTGTTATCTGGGTTTAGAAGCTTGAGAGCAACAATCGAGCCTGTGTCTATCGGAAAACCATCGTAAGACACCGTTCTAGATTGTAGTCCTCTCGACTCCGCCGACTCTCTGAATTTCTCAGCAAACTCCGTGTCCATCTTGAACTTGTATGGCATGCTACCCAGGTAGTGGAAGTCATCGTCCACATGCACCCATTCCGGCTCGGGATGCCCCTGAATCTGGTGTCCAATGATGCTAGGCCAGGTTGTCGAGTATACCAGTATCAGGTCTGCTTCGCTTTCCTCGATCCTTTTCCTACATGTCTCGAATGCATCCCTTAGCTTCCCATATCCCTCACTTGCATCTGGTGATAGAAGTGGTTGTGGGTGGGGAGGACAGTAAATCCCGAAAAGAATCTCTGGATCCGACACTTAATCACCTCAGAGCACAATCTCTCTAGTTGCCTCTAGTGGGTCCCAAGCGGCAATCAGGTTACCCGTGCCAATCACTGACTGGTAACCGTAAATCTCAGCAGGGTACTCCGGATAACCCATGGCTGCCATCATCCAAGTCAGCCCTCCGGCTTCAGTCTCAGCGATCGTCTGCTCCGTGAATTCCGGCATAATGTCGATCACTTCTTTCATCTTCCCATCTCTCATCAGGTCTACCAGCTTCATGTCCCAGACGTATTGGCTGTGATTGTATATGTGCTCCCTGCTCATATCCTCAGGGAGTGGAGACTCAGTTACGAAGTGCCTGTGGGATAGGCTATGGCTGCTGATCAGTACAACTTTCTTCCCACTCTCTTCTATTGCCTTTGCACAGGCATCTCCAAGGGCACTGGCTTGCTCATTCATCACTTCTGGTGAGTAGTAGTGCGCGTTTCGGTTACTACTTATCGTCACGAGTGGCTTATCCCACTCAGGATTAAGCATGTGGCATGACGTGATTGTCCCATAGTCGATTCTGAAGTCAGGATTCCGCATCATCTTAGTCACTATCCCGGATTCCCCAGCAACCTCGCACATCTTCTCTGCCAACTCTACATCGACTGAGATGTCGTAGTTGAACCTGAAGAGATTAGGAAAAACAGGGTCAACCGACTTCGACTTGAATTTAGGTAGCCCGAGGAAATGAGTTCCGATGTAAGTCTGCCAGTGAGGGGTGAAGATGACCATTGCATCGTAGTCAATTGATTTCAGTTTCCTTGCGAGTCTGTTGTAACCCCATCTGAGTGTCTCCCATCCTCCTTCTGCGAAAGCCTCGTTCTGTTCCGGATTCTCCGCATAAACCACATGCGGGGGGTGCGGTGCGAGGCATCCTAGTACAATCTCTCCCTTCGCCATATCCCTCCGAGGTAGAGAAATCTAAAGAAAACCTTCCGGCCCTCCTAGTAGAGTTCATGGGACACCTCTTGGACGCTGTGTCATGAAGTGGGACGAACCTCCTCTTTGGCCAGTGGCGGTGCCGAGTCTAGCCGGATTCGCAGCAGCATGCATCCCATATGTGATTCCAAACACTCCTCAGCTCGTGGGTGGCGAACTGACAACTCCATTCATCCTACTGGTGATTATGAGTCCACTCCTATACTTCTCCCCTGAGCCGACCGGGGGAAGGACAGAGTTGATACTAGGAGCCAATATTGGAATGTTCTTTGCATTCTTTCCCCAAGCAATATTCTTCGTTTGGTTCATCATAGTCATCCTGCTTTGGCTAGCCCAGTCAATGTATGTCTGGAGGAGGAATTACCCAGCTTTCAGAATCGGGACTTGGCTTGGATTAGGAGCAGTTTCTGGACTATTCATCGGAGGTCTGTTTGGGCACCTCATCCTTGTCTGACCAGATCATCCTCCCTACCACAAGTCCGCTTATTGCGAAAGATGGGACAGATGACAGGACTCCGGTCCAGATGAGATCCCCATCCACGTACTCAATCGTGATCCTGACTTCGCCAACCCCATAATCCCCTTGATTGGAAACCAGAACATAATGTCCGTCGTATACCGTGGGAGTCTCAACCTCTACCTGGTAAGCCTCTCCCGGAGAGAGGATTTGAATGTCCCGATCAGAGAATCCTGACCAGTCGATCTTCCCTCCTCTGGCATGCTCTTCGACCATGTCCCTGTGAATTACTAGAATCTGTACGTCTTCTAATCCTACATTTGTGACCTCTACCTCTGCTGGGTGCCACAAACTGTGTACCTCGATGACGTCAAGGTTAACGTCTCCGGACCCAACTCTCATCGTAGGCTCATTTTCATCGGTCCCCGGACCATCTACGATGACAAATACTAGCACCAGGGTCCCGATTACGGAGAATACGGTAGCGGTGTAAGAAACGTTCCTTGGATGAGCGAGGGAGCGCAAACCGTTCTCTCTGAGATTCCTAAGCTTGGGTTGGATGCCATGGGCGAAGAGAGCGCATATTACGGCAAGTATCACTCCTGGGATGACGTCCGAAATCCAGTGAATTCCAAGGTATTGTATGCTGAACAAATAGATCGGTATATTTGCTGCTACGAAAAGGTCAAACTCCCTGTGGCGCCATTCCGACATTTTGATTCCCAGGCCTCTAACGTGTAGTCGATTGATTATCAATAGGCCAAGCGGGAGGCCAACATGCAGACTCGGGATGCCGTTGTCCAGTGGGTCTACTTCAGTGAAGAAGAATAGGTTCCACGACTCGTGGTACATGATAGCATCCATTCCTGGAATGAATGAGGATGTCACCTCGACGTTGAAGAAGAGGTAGAGGGGGATGGCGAGCACGTAGATTATCGAGTAGTTCAGCACTGCCTTGTCGGCCATGACCTCATCCCTGCAGAGGATGTAGTAAATCGGACTGAACCAAATCAGGAACAGGTAGACGAACAGGTAGTGGAAGGACAGGATATCGCTAAGCATTTCGTTACGAAAACTCTCCTGGACCCAGAGAGTCAACTCTCCTTCGAATCCGTGAACGTAGTGCGTAAATCCGCCGACCCGGGGCTTTATCGCCTCGTTGTGTTGGTCAATGAAGGCCTTAAATCCGTACATTATTAGATAAACAGAAATATGCCACTTGTACCCCTTTTCCTTGATTTCTCCTAGTAGATCGGACAGTGCAACCCTCATCTCAGGCTCGTCTCTAGTTAGGATCCTCTGGATCGGAATGGTCAGCAGGAGTATCGCACCCATTACCGTCTCGTACGGTCCGAAAGGCCACTCCATGGTCGAACCGTCTACAATCGAGTCAAGAAACTTACAGACGCTGAGCAATCGTCCCCCTCATTACTAGGTCCCCAATCCATAAGTCGAGATACTCGAGGCGCATCGCATGGATGGGCACGTTCTCTGGCTAGCTCAGTGCGAAGAAATAGGCTTCACACCTGACCCGCGCAAGTATGAGGAGGGCACTCGAACGTCGCAGGACGCTGCTGATCAACTGGGATGCGAAGTAGCGCATATCGCCAAATCGATAGTATTCAGCGGAGAGGAAGGAGCCGTTATAGTGATCACATCAGGATCCAACAGGGTAGAAAGAAAGAGGAAACTGAAGCGAATACTCGGATTCAAGCCCGGGATGGCTTCTCCTGAATACGTTCTCCAAAGCACCGGTTACGCCGTTGGTGGGGTCCCGCCATTCGGACACACAAGCCCCGTCACAGTACTGATGGACGAGGATTTGATGCAATACGACTTGGTTTGGGGCGCAGCGGGGACTGCTCAGACAGTATTCCCAATCACTCCCGAGAAACTCAGAGAAGTTTCCGGGGCCAAGCTAGGAGATGTGAAACAGTAGATGGTGGACGTGGTGAACGAACTCATTACTTCCGCTTCCCGATTGAGGGATGCTTCCCAATCGATAGCAAGGAGGATTGTCTCAGAAGGAGTCGCTGACCTCATTTACAACCCCCTCAATTATGCATGGGAGGTACATGAGGAGTTCATTCGAAGGACTGGTGGGAATGGTGCGAAGTGCATTCTGCTCGGTATGAACCCCGGTCCACATGGGATGGGCCAGATGGGCATCCCGTTCGCAGCAACATCGGTCGTTAGAGACTTGATTCGGATTACGGGGATAACCGTTGCAAAACCCGAGATAACTCATCCTAAAAGACCTGTAAACGGTCTAGATCACCCAAAGGAGGAAGTCTCTGGAACAAGACTGTGGGGAGTGCTCGAGCACAGATACGGAGACATCGATAAGATATCCAAGGAAGTCTACGTAGTCAACCACTGCCCACTAATGATTCTGAATGGTGATAGGGGAACCAACGTAACACCAAACAACGTTGCCGGACAGGCAGTAGACGATCTGATGGATATTTGCGATCAGCACCTGAGGGAGGTCGTGGATGCATTAGGAGCCAGAAAGGTGGTAGGAATCGGGAAGTACGCAGAGAAGAGAGCAGTCACTGCTCTTCACGGCTATGGAGTCTCAATAGAAACATGCTGGCACCCTTCTCCAGCCTCCCCTCTGGCAAATAGGAATGGAGGTGCCGATTGGAGGGCAAACATAAGCAAGGTCCTGCCCTAAAGGTTGTTTTTGCAACACTTAATTTCCTAGACAACAGTTAAGTTTCAATCTGAACTCAAAAAAACCATGTCGGCGAAGACAACTCCCGAATACCTAATTGAAAACGCAGAAAAATACCCCAACGAGGCAGCCATCTCATCCAAGGACGAGAACGGAAACTGGGACACGACCACTTGGTCCGAGTTCAAGGACGACGTAGTCGCACTTTCGAAGGCCCTCATTGCCAATGGATTTGATGCCGGAGATAAGCTAAGCATATACTCATACAATCGAAAGGAGTGGTATTCAGCTTACTCCGCTGCCAACATGTGCAATGGTGCGGCCGTAGGGGTCTACCACACATGCTCTCCTGAGGAGGTCGAATGGGTCGTGGGCAACTCCGACTCAAAGGTGGTCTTCGTTGGCAACAACCCGATGGATGGGGGAGAAGAAGGAAAGATGTGCTCTCATCGCTTGAACGAGGCACTGCCCTCGTTGGACAAGGTCGAGGTCGTCGTCATCATGGACGGGGTGGATATGCCTGATCACCCCAAGTCAATTTCATGGTCCGATTTCCTCGCCAGCGGAAGCGATATCGACGATTCCCAGGTAATGGAAAGGGCCTCCAGCATAAAGCCCGATGACACAGCCTCGCTGATCTACACATCAGGTACCACTGCTCATGGCTTCCATGTGCACACGTTTTCGGCCAGCTAGCAGACAACCACATCTGGATAAGAGATGCCATGCACATGCGAGTGGTCAGCAACCCACTGGAATCCATAGATTACGCAAAGGAAGTAGAACCCTCCCTATTCATCGGAGTACCAAGAATCTACGAGAAGGTATACTCCAACCTAGTTGCCGGCCTCGGAAGTAAAGTGAAGTGGCTGAGCATTCCCGTTCTGAAGGGGATAGTAAGGAAGAAGGCAAAGCAGAAGATAGGGTTCTCCAATCTGAAGTACGCCATCACGGGGGCTGCCCCAATCAACTCCGACATTTTGCACCTTTTCCAGAAACTGGACATTCCCCTGTTCGAAGGATACGGAATGACCGAGACCACCGCGGGAGCCACAATTGGTTACCCCGGCAATAACAAAATCGGGACCGTAGGGAAGGCCTTCGTCGGAGAAATCAGGATCGACAACCCGAACGAGGCCGGTGACGGAGAGATACAGTTCCGTGGCAGACACATCATGAAGGGCTACTACAACAACCCCGAAGCTACAGCAGAGACAATGACCGAGGACGGCTGGCTGAAGTCAGGAGACCTGGGTAGGGAGGACTCAGAGGGATACATCAGCGTGACTGGAAGGATCAAGGAGATCTACGTCAGCTCCGCAGGCAAGAACATCGCACCCCTCGTGATCGAGGAGACCATGAAGTCGATTCCTCTTGTCTCCCAGTGCATGCTGATCGGGGACAACAGGAAGTACTGCAGCGCCCTCTTCACTCTGGATGTGGGAGCCATTCTAAGGGACAAGCATGGGATGGATGGGGCGAAGGTCCCCAAGGACCCTGCCGAGCAGTTGGCCAAGCTGAAGGAGTTCGGACACGAGCTAAGCGAGTACACGGATAGCCCAGAGATCCATGCTGAGTTACAGGAGCACGTGGACAGGCTCAACGGGCAGTTCTCCAACCCAGAGCAGCTGAAGAAGTTCACAATACTCCCGAGGGACCTGAGCGTGGACCACGGGGAGCTAACCCCGACCCTGAAGATCAGGAGAATCCAGATCAGGGAGAACTGGGCTAGCGAGATAGAGGCCATGTACTGATTCTAGTTCGGTGACCGAATGGAACCTAGTGCTTGGGCCGCCCTCGCTATCGTATTCGCTTTGGGGGCCATGAGTCCCGGGCCTTCTCTGGCGGTAGTCCTCAGGAACACCGTGACTGGGGGACGCAGCCAGGGAATTTACACTGGGATAGGACACGGAATCGGCTTCGGGATCTACGCCTTCCTCGCCGCTCTCGGGATAGCTACCGCGCTCTCTGCAAATGAGCACATCGAGCAGGTACTGAGGTGGGGTGGTGTCGTAATCCTCCTATGGTTGGGGACCACCTTCCTTCGCCATGCCATGGCAGAAAGAGGAGACGAGCAGGACCAGGCCGAACAACACGCTCCTTCGGACAGGATTGGCTTCATCCAGGGGTTCTCAATAGCCTTGCTGAATCCAAAGATAATGGCATGGATGCTAGCCCTATACTCACCATTCATAGAAGCGGACTTCCCAATGGAGACTCTCATCGGCATGGGCCTTCTGGGGATGTCGATTGATGGGGCTTGGTACGTAACCGTGGCCACGGTCCTCACTACGGGGGACAGGGCAGAGAGGCTGAAGTCTAACGCTCATCTGATCGACGGAGCCATGGGGGTCCTGATGTTCCTGTTCGCGTACATCCTCGTCAGCGGTTTCTAGATTCAGAAGCCACCGCTCCACATCACTATCATTACGATAAATGCCAGGAACAAAACAGCGGGGACTCCTATCACAGTAGTCAGCATGCCAATCGCGAAGTACTTGTTGCCCCTTGTAAAACTCCATACTATCCCTGCGATCAGACCTACCGGCCACACAAGAAAACTAGCCACCATGAACAAACCCTCTCCCGTATCCGAGAGCCCCCATGCAATTTCCATGAGTATAATTGAAGATATCCACATAGCACCAGGAGCCAGAATTAGACCAACGAAGAACCAGCCTACGTTGGAGCCATTGCCCTGTTCCTGCTGGGATACGATGCCTAGTGCACTACTGTTACTAGCCCCTAGTGAAGAAACGCTCCCGCTCAGAATGGTTCCACCAGACTCCAGATTGGAAGGCTCACCTCCCCAGGGATTCCCATCAGAACCCGAGGTTATTTCGACAGACTCTGGCCTCTCTTCCACTTACTTGCGTACTCTCCCTCGGTCTTGAATAATGTCCCGGAATTACTATCTCCATAGTTTTCTGACAGTCAACGCATTCTTGTGGAATCGTGTTTTCGGGGTAGTATGGCAAGTAGAGCGGATAGCGGTGAGCCCGACTCTATAATTAGGGCCCCAGGGGGAAAAATGCCCATCCGAGTAATTACCGCGGCAGCCATCTTCGATGGGCACGATGCAGCCATCGGAATATTCCGCAGGATTCTACAGAGCCAGGGTTGCGAGGTTATCCACCTAGGGCACGATAGAGGTGCAGACGAGGTAGCACGTGCCGCCATACAGGAGGATGCGCATGCCGTGGCTATCACATCCTACCAGGGAGGTGCCGTTGAGATGTTCACACACACTAAAGACATCTTGCAGCAAAACGGTTTCGAGCACGTTTTCCTCTTTGGAGGAGGTGGCGGAACCATCCTGCCAAAAGAAATCAAGCACCTCAAGGAGCAGGGGATTTCTAAGATTTATTCGCCGGATGATGGTAGGGACCTTGGCCTAGTTGGGATGGTCAGGGACGCAATGGCCAACGCATCCGGCACAGACCTACTTGCAGAATCCAGATTCGACCAGATTAAGGGCCCGGTAGATGCAGACGATCATGCCGCAGTATCTCTCCTACTGACCATGGCAGAAAACTCACCTCACGGCCAATTCTCGGACAAATTATCCCAAGCACGCTCCAGGGAAGTCGAAGCAGAGTGCCCCGTAGTGGGGATAACCGGAACAGGGGGGGCCGGGAAGTCGAGCCTGATGGATGAAGTCATGCTTAGGATCAGACGAGACAATCCCGAAGCCAGGGTCGCACTGCTAGCAACCGATCCTACGAGGAAGAAGACAGGAGGTGCCCTACTTGGGGACAGAATCAGGATGAACTCCCTCTCAGACTCAAAGTTGTTCATGCGCTCCTTCGCGAGCCGGGAAAGTGGGCGAGAGATAGCTGAGTGCATAGATCGCGCCGTCGAGGTCTGTAAGGCAGTGGGTTTCGACTTGGTCTTGGTTGAGACCAGTGGGATAGGACAAGGTAACGACGCAATTACCGAGGTCGCTGATACCTCGATATACGTAACAACAAGGGAGTACGGTGCACCCAGCCAGTTGGAGAAGCTAGCCGCTCTAGATTTCGCCGACATTGTGGTTCTGAACAAGTTCGATAGGCCCGGGGCCGAGGATGCACTAACCGAGATTCGCAAGCAATTCCAGAGGAACAGAGAGGCATTCGGAGAAAGCCCGGAGTCAATGCCAGTGGTTCCCACGATTGCTAGCCAGTTCGCAGACGCGGGAGTCGATCGACTTTGGGAGATGATGTCCTCACTACTGAACGACAGATTCGATACAGACTTCGCAGCAAGTGAGGCTAGACTGGGCCCAGACGGACTTCCCAGACGCGATGCCCCGATTCCTCCCGAGCGCCAGGGATATCTGGCAGAAGTAGCTTCTACGGTGAGGGGTTATCACAAGAGGTCTGAGGACATGGCCAAGGCAGTTAGACAGGTCCAGCAGCTAGAATCTGTGGCTACATTACTCGACTCCTCGAAAAAGGGGGGGAATCACATTGACTTGCTGGAAGAGGCGAAGGAAATACGCGAATCTCTGCCCGAATCTGCATGGGGGGCTCTGGAGGATTTCGAATCAATAGTGGACTCCTATAGATCCGGACAGGCAAGTTACACTGTTCGAGGAAAGGAGATACCGGTAAAGACGACCCATGAGACCATTTCGGGGACTAGGGTGCCTAGGGTGGCACTCCCTACGACTGAGGACTGGGGCGAGAAACTTCTGTGGATAAGCAAGGAGAACGTCCCAGGCTCCTTTCCTTTCACCGGAGGAGTCTTCCCGTTTAGGAGGGAGGACGAACTTCCAGTCAGAATGTTCGCCGGGGAAGGCAGCGCGGAGAGGACCAACAAGCGTTACCACTTCCTATCCAAGGATCAGCCATTCAACCGCCTCTCGGTAGCATTCGACTCACCAAGCCTGTACGGTAACGACCCCCAGGAGAGGTTGGATATTTTCGGGAAGGTCTGTGAGTCTGGCGTAAGCATCAGCACCGTAGACGAGATGGAGATGCTATTCGACGGCTTCGACCTGTGCGCACCCAACACCTCAGTCAGCATGACAATCAATGGGAACTACTGGTGGCACCTAGCAGCGTTCTTCAGAGTAGCAATCAGGCAGCAGACTAGGAAGTTCATCGATGAGAAAGGAAGAGAGCCGAACGAGAAAGAGGCCTCGGAGATTAAGGCATACTCCCTATCAACTGTAAGGGGAACAGTGCAAGCCGACCAGTTGAAGGAAGCCATGGGCCAGAACACATTGGTCTTCAATCTGGACACCGCACTGAGGATGATGGGAGATGTGGCGGAGTTCTACGTGGACAATGAGGTCCGAAACCACTACTTCGTCAGCATCAGCGGATACCACATAGATGAGGCAGGTGCCAATCCGATCACCCAAGCAGCGCTGACCCTGTCAAATGGTCTAACCTACGTCGAGCTATTCAAGTCAAGGGGGCTCGATCCGGACAAGTTCCTGAGGAACTTCTCATGGTTCTTCTCCAATGGAATGGATCCGGAGTACGCCGTAATAGGCAGAGTCTCAAGGAGGATATGGGCCATAGCCATGCGAGACCTATATGGGGTCGGGGAGAGGGGGCAGAAGCTGAAGTACCACATCCAGAGCAGTGGTAGATCCCTACATTCTCAGGAGTTCACATGGAATGATTACCGAACCACGCTACAGGCTCTGTATGCCCTTGCAGACAACGCGAACAGCCTCCACACCAACAGCAGGGACGAGGCCTTCGGGACCCCTACGGAAGACACAGTTAGGGATGCGGTGGCGATCCAACTAATTCTGGCCAAGGAGTATGGCTGGCTCAGGAACGAGAACCCACTCCAAGGCTCATTCGTAGCCGACTACCTGACCGATGAGGTAGAGGAGAAGGTGCTCAGGATATTCGAGGAGATGCATAGCAGGGGAGGGGTGTTGGGGGCCCTGGAAGTCAACTACCAGAGAAATAGGATCCAGGACGAGGGGATGCTCTACGAGCACAGAAAGCACACTGGAGAAACCCCGATAGTCGGCGTTAACACCTTCACGGACGAGGACTCAGCCACTCCATCGGCCGACGATTTCGACTTGGACGTCACAAGATCCGACGAGAAGGAGAAAATGAAGGTCATCACAAGGAACCAAGAATTCAGGGAGGCCCACTCGAAAGAGGCGGAGGAGGGCCTTGCCAAGCTGAAGAATACAGCACGCGAGGGAGGCAACCTATTCGAGGTAATGATGGAAATCGTAGAACACTGCTCAGTGGGCCAGGTTACCCAGGCCCTTTTCGAGAGCGGTGGGAAGTTCAGAAGGAACATGTGACGAACCCATCAAACGGCGTTTTCAGTAGCATGGCCTAATCGTCATGAAAATCGTCTGACTGCCTCAACGTTCTTAACCCCAAATGGAACGACTGTCGTTGTTGTCGGAGATTTATTTCCCGGTGACTGAGGTGAAGGGATGCATCTAGTCAGGATTGAGGTCGAGAACTTCAAGTCATTCGGAGGCAGCACAACCATCCCTTTCGAACAGGGCTTCACGGCCATCACAGGGCCCAATGGGAGTGGAAAATCAAACTGCGGAGACGCAATAGGCTTCGTCCTAGGGCCCAAATCTACACGCTCACTCAGAGCGTCAAACGTTTCCGAGCTAATCTTCAATGGTGGTAAGGCGGGAAGCCCCGCAAAACACATGTCAGCCACTCTGGTTTTCAGCAACACCCCGGAGGTCGGCGGACGGAGACGACTGAGATCAGACTCTGACGAGGTCTCCTTCACTAGGAGCGTGCGACTGAACAGGAAGGGGGATCCAGTCACATCATACAGGATAAACGACAATCCCTCAACCGCTACGGAGATGCGCAGGATTCTCTCCGAGGCAGGATTGAGGGGGGAGGGCTACAACATAGTACTGCAGGGGGACGTGACAAACCTGGCAACAATGACTCCCCACAAGAGGAGAGGGGTGCTTGAGGAGGTGGCCGGAGTAACTGCTTACGACGAGGAGATAAGGAAGGCCAACACCCAGAGAAAGCACGTCGAGAGCAACATAGAGACGATAGATATCTTCGAGGCGGACCAGAAGGGAAGGCTCCAGGAACTCGAGAAGGAAAGGGAGCAGGCCCTGAAATTCAAGGAACTGAAGGGAGAAGCAGACCTCGCCCGACTCACTCTGGAGCAGTCAAGGCATAGGAACAGAGAAGGCGAGGTCTCACTCCTAACGGAGGAGAGGGCCAACTACGTTTCCAAGGTGCAACAACTCTCCAGCGAGATGGCCGAGTCTAGCATGACCCTCGACGAATTCGACAAGGAACTAGTCCGACTCAGCAGAGAGCTAGAGGGCGTCCTTGGAGGGGATGCCAAGGAAATAATCGACAAGATCAGGCAGCACGAGATAGATCTCGAAACCGCTGCAGACAGAATCGGGGATCACAACCGAATGATAGAGAGCTCTGACGAGGAGACGCAGATACTAGTGAAGGAGAGAGACGGGGCAGAAAATGCCCGTTCCCAAGCCGAGCAGAAAATCTCCGACCTGCACCAGTCAGTCTCAGACTCGAAGGAGGATCTGAAAAGGGCCGCTAGGGAGGAAGAAGAGGCCAGGAAGGCCATCGAGTCTGGGGACAAGCACGGAAGGGACCTCAACAGGGCCCTAGGTAAGGCAACAGAGGCGGAACAGTCAGCGAGCAAAGCATTCGCCCAAGCACAACTGGATTATGATCGGGCGAACCAAAAATCCCAAATCGCCTCTGAGAAACTTGCAGACATCGAGCAATCGTTCGAGGCAGCCGAACTTGAGAGGGACGATCACTCCCTACTCGGGGAGGATCTAGAGGAAACCAGTCCCGAGACCAGCAGGGAGGAACTAGCCAAGGAACTAATGAGCCTCCAGAAGCAGGAGAGGTCCCTAGTCGAAGATAGGGACAGGGCCGAGTCGAAGCTCAGGAACGCGGAGACGGGCCTGGCGAAGGCCAAGGCAAGGATCGAGGCTCGTTCAAGTACCCCCGGATCCGCGCACACCCTCGCAGCCCTGTCACGCCTAAGGGAGAGCGGCGAGATCCATGGGATACTCGGAACCCTGGGCGAACTAGCCACACCAAAGGACCCCTCTCACGAGGAGGCCCTATCATTCGCATTCGGGGGCGGGCTAAGGAGCATCGTAGTCACCTCCGACCATGTCGCATCAAAGTGCATATCCTGGCTCCGAAAGAACGGAGGCGGCAGAGCAACCTTCCTTCCTCTGAACAAACTATCAGTATCCAGGCCCCAGGGAAGGACCCTTCTGGTGGCGAGAAATCCGGGAGTGGTCGGTTTCGTCCATGACCTGTTGGAGTTCGACCCCGGAGTGGAGACTGCCGTCAGATACGCCGGGAGAAACACCCTGGTAGTCGACTCAATGGATGTTGCCAGGGATAACATGGGCGGCGTACGCATGGTCACCCTGGATGGCGCAGTAATAGAAAGCTCAGGGGCAATGACCGGGGGGTCCTCCTCGAGGAAGGACCGCCCTAGGTTCGATGGTTCCGGCGCCGGTAGCTCGGGAATAGAAAGGATGGAGATGGCAGTTCAGGAGGCTGACCTACTATTCTCCACGGTTGACGGGGCCCTTCGCGAGCTGAGGAGGAACCAGCAGGAACTACGAGACACGATCCACGGCCTAGACAATGACGACCACTCCGTCAGGGTCAGAAACTGGAAGGCCGATATGGAGAGGTCGGAGAAAGCCGTCCGAGAAATCAAATCCAAGCTCAGGGCAGCCAGCAAGGAACTCGAGGATTGCGAATCTGAGAAGACCCTTCTATCCGAAGCCTGCGAAAAGGCAAGAGCGGAAATGGATAGCTCCTCAAAGGCCAGAGCCAGAGCGGCCGAGGAGCTCCAGAGCCACACGCCCGATCACCTCTCTGACAAGCTAAGGGAGGCAGAGCGGGCTAGGACGGAGGCAGAGCGGACTAGGGTGATGTCTGAGACCTCAATAGAAACCTCGACTCAGCAACTCGAGATTCTCGTTGACAGGGTCGCCGAATTGGACAGGCAGTTGAAATCCCAGAAAGAATCAGCATCCAAGGCCAAGAAGGCCATCACCGAACTAGAGTCCGGAATCAGAGAATCCGAGACCGAACTAGTCGAGTTGAGGGAGCAGGCCTCTCAATTCGACGAAGAACAGAAGGCCCTGAACGACAAGAGAGACGAACTAGTAGAGGAGAGAGCAAGCCTGGGGGCCCACCGAGAGACGAGGCTCTGGATGAGATCGTGGCCGAATTGGAGGCTGCAGGCATCCCCATCCCGTCCGAAGACGTGCAACTGCCAACAGTCGTGGAGGCGGAGCGGAGCGTGCAGGGGCTCGAGCGCCGCCTCCGCGCCCTCGGGGACGTGAACATGCTCGCCATAGAGCAGTACGACACCGCTGCCTCGAGGATCACAGACCTGATCGCGGATGGGAAGCTGCTTAGGTCGAGGAGGGACGAGCTCTCAACCATTGCCGACCAACTAGAAGACGAGCGAAGGACACGCCTCCTGAACGTATTCACCCACGTCAACAACAACTTCCGCCGCGTGTACGAGATACTCCAGCCAACAGGAAAGGGAGAACTGAAACTTGAGAATATGGACAACCCATTCGAAGGGGGCCTGGAAATGGCTTGCGTTCCCCCCGGCAAGAGCCAGAACACCAGGAGGACCGCTCTTTCCGGAGGGGAGAAGTCCATGGCGGCGCTGGCACTGATTTTCGCCATCCAGGACTACGAGCCAAGCCCATTCTACTACTTCGACGAGGTCGACCAGAATCTTGACCCGTTCAACTCCGAGAAGATAGCCGCCCTCTGCAGAATGAGGAGCGGGATGGCACAGTTCATCATGGTCACACTCAGGAAGGTTAGCCTGACCCTGGCCGACCACCACATCGGAATCACTCACGCAGGCAACGGCTGCAGCCAGAGGATTACCGACTTCGACAGGGCGGCTGCATTAGACTTGAGCGAGGAGATAGAGGCCGAGGAGAAGGCAAGAGCAGCCTCAGAGGCCGAGAAGAAGTCCATGCCCGAGCTACCATCTCACGAAGAAATGCCACGAGCCCCTGAACCTCTGCCCACTCCATCCAGCTTGGGAGGGCTGGCCGACAGAGCCGGAGTAGAGGTGCCGGACGAGGGCGAAACAAGCGAGCCAGAGGACGAGTTGAAGGGACTCAGGGAGCGAACCGAGGAGGTATCGGAGACAATCGAGGAACACTCGGACGCGCAGGCGGACGAGGAAGAGCCCCCAATCCAACCGGAAATAGAAACCAAGGAGAGGACCCTGTGATCTTCGGAGAGCAGATGAGGGATGATGTAGTGCTCCGCCTCCTAGACGGACAGTCAAGCCTGGAGACCAGCAAGTTCCTGGACAGGCTAATGGAACTTTCAACCCTCGAGGAGGCCGAGCACCAGTTCCTTGTCGACCCATTCGACAGATCCGTCGCCCTGGTCTTCCAGATGTTCCAGTCAAGCGATCTAGACCCATGGGACGTCGATCTATCCAGCTTCATCGAGATGTTCAACGAACGAATAGACAAGGCCGAGAACATAGACCTCCCATCCTGTGGTAGGATGATTAGGATGGCATGGTCCATACTCAGGGGCCAAGCAAACTCCCTGATAGACCGCCAGGAGAGGGCGATGGAGTTCGAGGAGGAAGTCGAATGGGACTTCGAAGGGGGCTGGGAGGCAGAGTTCGATGACGACGAGTACAACTTCTCCCTCGGCGTGATGACCGGAGCCGCTGACGAGGCCCTCCCGTCCATCTTTGAAGGGAGGATTCACCGGGACGAGGGCCGTCCCGTCACATTGGGGGAGCTACTACTGGGGCTGCAGGATGCCAGCAGGCTAGCCGAGGAACAGAGGACGCGGGAGAGGATCGCGAAGGAGCGCAGGGAAGCCCACGACAAGGCCAGAGAGAGGTTCAGTGGCAGCCTTCACGTCGAAGATCTCGAAGGGGACCTGAAGAGGACATGGCAGGCACTGAAGGCCAGGACCCGTCAGTCCGACTCCATATCCCTCTCAGACGTGGCGAACGAAATGAACCGCGAATCAATCCTCCAAGGCCTCGAAGAGGAGGAAGCAATCACGGAATCGCAGGTTACGGCTTTCGTATCCACTCTGTTCCTGACAAACCGGGGCTACATCTCACTCGGACAAGAGAGAGGCTACAATGGGCAGATAGTCCTCCAGGACCTATGGGGAGAGTCAGAGGACTACGATGAGCTGACCCAGAGGCTACACCCAACAGCAGACCCGACGGGGGCGCAGAATGTCTGACCCCGAACTGCCGACAGTACTGGAGGCCATACTTTTCGGGGCTGGCCGCTCCATGTCACTAGAGGAACTCTCCGAGATGCTGGGGGAGCCGAAGGGAGTGATCCACGTGGGGCTATCAAACCTTAGGAAGGACATAGATCAGAGGGAAGGCGGAGCCATACAACTCTCCGACGTCTCGGGGAGGTGGATCCTGGAGGTCAAGCCGGAGCTATCCTCCTTCCTTCCGGAGACCTTCAGGGCAGACATCCCCCAGAGGCTGCTTCCTGCAGCAGCTCTCATCGCCTACCACCAGCCGATGGCTCAGTCCCAGCTGGTTGACATGCTCGGACAGAGGGCGTACGATCACGTAAGGGACCTCTCATCCATGGGCCTCATAGACAGGAGGAGGGACGGGCTCACTCGCCGCCTCACCACGACCAGAAGATTCGCAGAGTACTTCGGATGCCCAGAGGTCGAGTTCAGGAAGGTAAGGGCCTGGTTTAGGGCTGAGGCCAGCAACATGGGCCTCTCCAGCGCAGAGCTGGCCGCATCGCTGGCTCCCGACGAGCAGATGACCATATCCGAGTACACCGAGGAGGACGCCCCAGAGGTAGAAGCAGGAGTGGAGGAGTGACTACTCTCTCCATGAGTACAAACTGTCGTAAAGAAGAGCCACCTCAAGTAGGACAAGCATCGGACCACCCACGAGGAACAGGGAAATCGGGTCAGGAGGGGATATCAAGGCCCCGAGGAACAGAGCTGAGAACCAAATCAAACCTCTGTTCTCCACTATTGAACTCCTGCTAATGGCTCCCGACCGCAATAGCAGAATCGTAACAATTGGGACCTGGAAGCCAATGATGGATGAGAAGTAAAGGCCAGTGACAAATCCCACCCAAGACTGCAACTGCCAAGTGTTTAGCAGGCCGGATGCCTCAGAGTCATCGGCCAGATACTCCAGGAGGAATGGAATCAGAACATTGTGCGCATAAGCAAGCCCCAGTCCACCTAGTAACAACATAATTGCTAGTGCCATTATGGCTCTTGAAGCACCAAAACCTGGTGATACTCGGTTAGTCGAATCGGGGAGAGCGCTCCGGCTCAACCAAGCAAGATCCAGAACTACCGTGACCACCATCATGCCGAAGGCGATCTGTGCGGCTATTCTTAGTTGCAGCAGAATCACCTCGAGGGGCTGCAGAATGATCACCTCGACCCCTTCTGGGACGTACCCTTCGGATTCCAGAAGCCATTCGATGACCTCTCCTCCTATCGGATATCCTGCCACGAAACCCAATGTGAAAACTCCGAGGTACAGCTTCCTACGTCTGTCGATGTGTGAAGTAATCCTTTGAAATATCGGACTGTCAAATGCCCCCAACAACCCCTCGCCCATGTCACAGGATAGGCATCACATTGGTGAATTCATCGATAGAGTGTCATGACTTCCTTAGTATCACAGTCAGTAAATCTTCATCCTTCAGTTGATGATCCAAGCCAACTCTCTGCCAGTCGAATTTCGCACTTGGTCCCTTGACCCGTGCATAGCGGAATTTCCTCAAAAAATCTCGATGTAGTTTCGCACAGACGTCCCTGACCGTGGAAGTGTCCTTCACGATCAGTGGCTCGATCATATCCGCCTCTTGCCCTTGTGGCTTAAGGAAAATAGACATGAAGCCCAGATTGTCGAAGATGAAGTCCTTCATCTCCTCTATCCCCTCTCCGGTCTTGGCCGAGACGTTGAGAACCGGCCATCCTTCTGGTAGGCCGTCATAGGCCCTCCGAAGGTCCTCCTCATTCGCAAGATCGATCTTGTTTACCACCACAACAGATCTGCTGTAAATTCTATTTCCAGCCAGCGTATCGACAATGTGGTCGTCAGTTACATCTGTCCTCAGTGTAACAGTGGCGGAGACGATTCCGAAACCTCTGATGATTCCTTGAATCTCCTCATCACTCATGTTGGTCTGCTCCAGAGTGGAACGAACCTCTATGCCTCCTCTTCTTGTCCTGGAAACGAAGACTTGTGGGGGGCTCTGGTTCAATCTCATACCTGCCTTCCACAATTCATCATCGAGGATCTTGAAGTGAGACTTCTGGAATGGGTCGATCACGTAGAGGACCATGTCTGAGCCTCTGATAACATTCAGGATCTCCTTCCCTCTTCCCTTCCCATCTGAAGCACCCTTGATCAGACCCGGCAAATCCAGGATCTGAATCTTCGCACCTCTGTGATCCATTACCCCTGGAATGCATGTCAGCGTGGTGAATGCAAAGTTGCCAGCTTCAGATTCAACATCTGTAAGTTGCGAGATCAGACTCGACTTTCCGACGCTAGGAAAGCCCACTAGTGCGACTGATGCATCCCCTGACTTCTTTACCTCGAAACCCTGGTTACCGCCACTAGATCTAGAATGAGCCGTCGCCTTCTCCTGCTTCTGCCTAAGTGCGGCAATCTTAGCTTTCAGCTTACCAATGTGGCCCTGTGTTGCTTTGTTGTATTTCGTCTTGGATATCTCTTCTTCCAGGGACTTGATTTGCTCGTCTATCGTTGCCATGACAAATACTCCCTAGCTTGTACCTGAGATGGTGGCGTGGCCCCACATTCTTGAATTCGGTGGAAAGTTAGCACCTGAATCTATCGAGCGAGGGTATTTGGACACAAGCGGGTCATGGAGCACATGGTCGATGTAATACTCCATCTGGTCGACCGAGGACTATTGGATGAACTCATGGCCATGAGCGTGGGCGAAATATCATCTGCGATGGAGACAACCAGTCTCAGGGTTTCTAGACCGGAGGCCGATCCTCGTTTCCATAGGGACTTCGATGTCGATCTGGAGGGTGAGGTCCTAGAGTTGATTGACGATTCGGAAGGGCTGGGCGAGGAGAGCAGTCTGGTCGGAGAGGAATCTGACTCGGCGATGGAGCTATCCCTCCTTCTTGCCCGATGGTGCTCGACGGCACAATGGACATGCTGGGATGCTCGCCTTTTCCTTTACCTGGAACCGTTCATAGAATCCCCACTCTCCGGGCAAGATGCTTTCCTTGACCATGGAGTCTGGGAGCAATTCTCGGAATCCCTTTCAAGGACTGACAGGTCTTCCTACTCAGAGTCAGTGGTATTGGACTGGATGTCTAGGAGAGAGGATATGGGAGAGACTATGGAGCCCTCTGAGGACCCAATGATACTGCCTACCATGGAATCCCATCGCACTCTGAGTGAATCTCTCTTCAACATCATGGAATCTCTCAGGGGATCTGAGATGGAACTGATGGCCGGTAGGGAGTTCCTAGAGGCAGGCAGGTGGATGCTTGGCAGGTCGACGCTTTCCGAGACCTGGGGGTCGCAGGGTTGAGTGATCTGCCAATGGAACCGGCCCCACCGGAAGAGCCCCCAGGGCCAGGAGTGGTGGTCCTAGGCAGGTTCCAACCAGTCCACAAGGGCCATGCTCTGATGATTCAGGCAGCCGACGTTTGGCGTACTGAAAATGCAAGCGAAGAGAGTCTTATCATCGCCATAGGGTCATCCAACCAACCGCCTTCGATCAGGAACCCGTGGTCTTCGGAAGAGAGGACGGCCATGCTAAGGGTATGGTTGGATTCAGCTGGGATAGAGGCTAAGATCGTCTCAATACCAGACATAGAAGACCCTCCAAAATGGGTCTCGCATGCCGAGAAGTACCATGGCGGTGCAGGCTCCATCTTCACCACAGACGTCGGGACTGCAGAGCTCTACGAGTCTTCGGGATGGCCCGTGATAATGGGTGAGCTGGAGCATCGCGAGTCATATGAGGGTTGGAGGGTCAGGGCAACGGCCCAGATGCTGTCGACAGTCTATGACGAGGATGCGGTAAGATCAGTGATGGGGGCTTCGGTCCCCGACGAGGTAGTCTCCCATATGTTGGAAGAGGGTTCACTGGGCAGGCTAGCATTCATGGGCGAGGGTGGCGAGCCGGTAGGATAACGCCTAACATCGGTCCTAGAAGTCATCGAACTCGTCGAACTCATCCTTACTCAGTTCCTCGTCGAACTCCTCGAACTCATCGTCGCTGATTTCGTCGGTACTCTCTGCTGGAGCATCCGATGAAACCTCCTCAACTGCCGATGTCTCCTCTGCAGCCTCATCCTCGAACTCCTCGAACTCGTCTACATCGAACTCCTCGAACTCGTCGTCGCTGATCTCTGGAGGGCTCTCGGCCGGGGCCTCAGCCACTACCGGGGCCTCAGCCACTACCGGGGCCTCAGCCACTGCCGGGGCCTCAGCCACTGCCGGGGCCTCAGCCACTAACGGCTCATCTTCCTCGAAATCGTC
>LUSA01000057.1 GCA_001629235.1 Marine group II euryarchaeote REDSEA-S43_B8
GCCCTCAGCGTAGAGCGACTTGATCTCAGAATCACCGTGGTTGAACTCGTGCAGGAACTCTGGCAGGGGGAAGCCCAGGAACCACTCTATCATCTTCAGAGTGAGGAAGAGTATCGCCAGGAACCAGGTGGTCCCGAGGTATCGAGTCACCTTCCTCCTCCTGACGTCCTCGTCGATGTCCTTCTTCTTCGCGTAGCGGAGTGCCTGTACTATGGTGAAAGAGGAGATGATCAGCGCGAACGTGTTTATCGCTCCGGGGGCTATGTGGAACCAGCTCGATGCGATTAGGTGGCCAGCGGGCTCGAAGCAAGTCACGGCTGTCCCCTCGACCCACTCTCCGGAGTGGAAGACGGTCTTGCAGTTGGGTATTCCCAGCCTGTACCTCATGTAAGTGCTGAACAGGGAGGTGAAGACCATCATCTCAGACATCAGGAACATCCACATCGCGACCTTCCTGATGTCTATGTTCTGGAACGGAGTTCCTGTGGACTTCGGCTCGAAGACCTCGCCATGCATTCCGAAGCTCATGTCCTGTCTCCACCAGATTAGCAGGCTGAACGAGATCACCCCCAGTCCCACGAAGACCAGCGGAACGTTGCCCCAGCCCTGGAACTCCCCCCACTCGTACGCGGCTCCTAGGGAGAAGAGGAAGATGGCCACTCCCATGCTGAGTATGAATGGGGACCACGAGTTATGAGGCGCCCCGTGGTTCCAGTCATGGGGGCCCCATGCGCTGGGGTGGTGGTCTCCACCGCTCAATGCGACGCCTCCCCTGTCTCTTCGTCTTCGACCATCAGCCTCTGGAACCAACTGGATAGCCACCCTGGCTCGTTCGCAATGTGCTCGTTCGCATCCTTCAGGGTCGGTAGCCCCCAGGACCCGTCATCGAGCTTGTAGAGAGTGTGGTTTGGAGGAGGTGAGCTGGTCATCCACTCGAAGGACCACCCTCCCCATGGGTCGTCCGGGGCATCCTCGCCCCTTACGGACGATACAATCATGTTGAACACCATGATGAAGTTGGAGAAGAAGAAGATGAATCCGGAGACCGTGATGAACATGTTCCATCCAGCCGCCTCCATCGGGAGCGATCCCAGGGCCTCCTCGGTCGTCACGAAGTACGTGTGGTGTCTGCGGGTCATCCCCCATACGCCCAGCCTGTGCATTGGCCAGAAGAGGGCGTTGTAGGAGACGAATGCCGTTAGGAAGTGCAGGACTCCGAGCTTCTCGCTGAGCATCTTCCCCGTAGCCTTCGGCCACCAGTAGTAGATTCCGGCGAAGAAACCGAAGACGGTGCCTCCAACTAGAACGTAGTGGAAGTGGGCCACTACGAAGTACGACTCGTGCAGGTGGGTGTCCATTGCTATTGATGGGAAGAACATCCCTGAAATTCCTCCAAGTGTGAAAGTTACCAGGAAGCCTAGAGCCCAGAGTGTATGGGTCCTGTAGACTAGGGAACCCCCGTGCATCGTCATCAGCCAGTTGAATATCTTGATGCCCGTGGGAACGGCTACAAGCATCGTTGTGAGCATCGTTACGAACCTCAGTGTCGGGCTCATGCCGCTTGTGAACATGTGGTGGCCGTAAACGATGAATGCCACTACTCCGATCCCAGCCAGCGCGTACACCATGGATCGGTAGCCGAACACCGATCTCCTGGAGCTGGTTGCAATAACCTCGGAGATGATTCCGAACGATGGCACTATCACGACGTAGACCTCAGGGTGGCCGAAGTACCAGAACAGGTGACTCCACAGCAACGGGTCTCCCCCGGCCGCTATGTCGTAGAACGCAGTCCCGATCACCCTGTCTAGGTAGACTTGTATCAATCCCACACCGAATGCCGGTATTGAGAGGAACAGCATCACGTTGGCAACTAGTACGGACCAGCTGAAGAGGGGCATCTGCATCCACCCCATCCCAGGAGCTCTCATGACCGCCATGGTAGTGAGGAAGTTGATTCCGGTCAGCGTCGAGGAAGCAACCAGCATTATCTGCCCAGCGGCCCACATGGTGGTCCCGTAGTGCGCTCCCTCGCTCACTACGTACGGTGCGTAACCTGTCCATCCAGTGTCAGCACCATGGCCTGAGAAAACCCCTGTGAAGATAAGCAGGGCTGCGAATGGCTGCAACCAGAAGGACATGGCGTTTATCCTGGGAAGAGCTAGGTCCGCCGCTCCCAGTTGGAGGGGGATCATCCAGTTCGCGAATCCGTTGATCATCGGCATTGCCGCTAGGAAGATCATCGTGGTACCGTGGAGCGTGAAGAACTGGTTGTACTGCTCCTGAGTCAGGAAGTCGTTACCGGGAACGGATAGCTGGATCCTGATGATCATAGCCATTATTCCCCCTACTCCGAGGAAGAAGAGCCCGGCTACGAAGTACAATGTGCCTATCTTCTTGTGATCTGTGCTGGTCAGCCAGTCTGCTAGCCATGGTGCGAAGTTATCCCAATCGAAGGCCTCTGGGTCCTTCCTGTAGAAAACGAACACTAGTGTGAATGCTAGTAGTGTCGCTGAGACAATGATGAGGACGCCCAGCACTACGAACGGATCAGCGGCCTCCAACACCTCTACAGGCCCCCCAAGCGTGATGGTTAGCTTGCTCCACATGTCGCCTGAAGTGCCTCCTCCCGCTCCGTCAGCGTTGCCATTAACTGAGTTCACATGCAGGATGAAGTCCACGTTCGTGTCCGTAGCAGGTGCGGTCCAAGTCAGAGTCCATGAGACCTGGTCGTTCCCCGCTTCTGTGTGCCCAACCTCGTTCTCGTTGTACAACTGGGCAGTTGCGTCGTTCACCGCCAGAGAACCTTGGCTAGCCCACAGGTGGAAGCCACCTTGGTTCACGTTCCCCTCTTGACTAGGGCCACCTTGGAAGGAGACGGTGATGTCGTAAGTCTCGGAGTAGTTGTAACTCTCAGGAAGGCCATCAATGGAGGCTACCACTGAATCTGATGGTACTGCACCGTGGCAGTTACACCCAGATTGCTGTACTCCAGGAAGAGCAAGCATCGCCGAAATTACTACCAGGGCGGCGATTGCACCTTTCGTTCTACTTCTCATCATGATTCCACCTTAGTTGTGAGCAATCAGCTTGGCCGCCATGACCGAGTGAGCATCCCCGCAGTACTCTGCGCAGAGGACCATTGATTCCTCGGTCATCGAATCTGGGATGGGGAGCCAAAGAGTAGTCTGCTGGCCAGGCAACGAGTCTTCCTTAGTTCCCAGATGTTGGAACCAAGGCGCGTGAGTCACGTCTATCGAAGTCATGGTCGCCAAGTAGGTCTCGCCCTTCTTCAGGCTTAGCACGGGAACGCTTCCATAGACCTCCATGGTCTCAGTACCGGTGTCACAGATGCTTGTGCCAAGCTCTAGGCAATCAAAGCTCCAGAACCACTGCTGACCGGTAATTTCGATGACATGGTAGCACTCCGAGGATATTATTCCGGAACTATCCATGGTGTTGTTCGAGAATTGTCCTTCCTCGCACTCATATCCGTGAATACCTCCATCGGCTGAGGTCCACATGGCATCCAGCGGACCCCATGAGTAGTAGGTCAGCCATACGATCAGAATGAATGGAAGCACCGTCCAAGCTACCTCTAGGCGCATGTCGTCGTAGTGTTTTGGGAAAACCCCGACCTTTAGCTCGTCGACGTTTGGGGGCTTTTCACCATCCTTCGAAGTGAACCAGAAGGAGTGATGGTACAGCCATCCGAAAGCAAATCCTCCGACTATTAGTGACCAGAAAATGTAGTGGTCCCACAGGCCCGCGAAGATGGGAGTCATCACTGACATGGCTATCTCTGTCTCTTTCGGGTGAAAATCACCTGATAAGGGTCGCGGGTAGGTCTTCTGCTATGAACCTCAACATTTAGTCAAAAGTACTAGAAGAGAAGGCATGAGAATTCAGTCTCAGTATCTTTGCAGGGGTTTCGAAATGACTGAAGATGTGCCATTGCCGGATTGGGGTGGCAAGAGGGACAACGTCGCAGGAAACTCAGATCGAATTGTCCGCTTCGAGAAGGCTGCCAAAGCACTAGCGAGTTGTATTGTTAGAAACAGGGATCCTAGTCAAGGCGGAGCTGGAATTCCAGTATTAGTTGAGGGAACAAGGGACGAACATACGCTCCGGGCACTCGGATTCACCGGGGTCGTAGAGAAAGTGAATAGGGGGTGGGACAGGTCCAGACTCATTGCCTACCTGCATTCTGAATACTACTCGAAACCAACTCCAGATGGCTCTCCCTCGGTGATTCTGCTGATGGACTGGGATAGGACTGGCGGTAGGATTCAGACATCTATCAGGGAGCGGCTAATGGCGATGGATTGCCCAGTGGATGAGGGTCTCAGAGATATCTTGTTGAGGGCTATGAAACCAGAGGGGAGGACTGTCGAGTCACTGCTTGCTCACGCCCCATCTCTGAATCCACTGATTGAACGGATGTTGTTGGAGAACGAATGACCGTCACTCTGGGATGGAGGGAGGCATCTCCTTGACGGAGTTCAGAACAAGGTGGGTGACAGAGCGCTCGATTCCCGACATACTAAGCACGTTCTTGATGAGGTCGTCCAAGTCATCCCTGTCTTTGCCTCTGGCTAGGATCATCGAGTCGTGGTCACCAGTCACGTCGTAGACTCCATACACCCTGTTGTCCTTCGCTATTTTCTCCTGGATCTCAATCAGTCGGCCCTTCTCGATCCTCAAACCTATTACGACGCTGAGCCCCCAACCAGCCTTGTCCGGGTCTAGCAGAACCGTGTATCCTCTGATGACCCCCAGGCTCTCCAGCCTTCTCACTCGGTTGCTCACCGTGCCCAGAGCAACCCCTACCTCCTCTGCGATCTTCCTTAGGGAGGTCCTAGCGTCTGCCTCCAGGACCCTGAGTATCCTCTTGTCTACGTCGTCCATACCTTCACCGGGGCATCACGTTCAGATTACACGGCTCATGAACATATTCTATCTTGTTTCGCTCAGCAATGAACGTTTGACCAGAAATTATGACTTATTCTTCTTCTTTAGGCTCAAATGACAAATCTCTCACGCCTCTCATGACAGTTCTCTCAGACTGGCTCACCATGGGAGTGACTCTGCTGCCCACCCACACCGCCAGGCAGTAACCGCTAGGTCCAACCAGTATGCGACTCCCTCGATCGGTATCCTGCAGCGAACTAATGTCCGTCCTAAGGGGCTCCTTACCCCGGAGAATGTCATCAATTACATGTTCGTCCACATTAACGAATGGACCTGAGATTTCCCCCCTCAGTCTTCTGGCTGCTCTGGATACTGTTCGGTCCAATCTGCCTTTTCTCAGCCTAGCTGCAATCAGTCCTAGGTGAATCACCTTGAGCGGCCTCCACCTGTCTCCCGGAATCAACTCCCTACCGCTCTTCCTGGTTCTTTCAGCACCCCAGATCTCTCTGATTTCGTCTGAGGACCAGAGCAGGCTCTTCCCCCTCGACCACATATTCGATGGGACGGAACCCCAGACTTCTCTGAGCTCTCTTGCCCGCTTCTCGTCAATAGGCTGAGGAAAAGAATCTGGGTCATCGAATGTCTTCTGCGATGGAAAAGGGTCGATTGCCCTGCTGACATCTTCTTCCAGGACTCTTTCTAGAACGGCCAAAAAGAAACCTCCACCTCCAATCTCGTCGTTCCAGACTCTTAGGCAGTCATTCAACTGTGATGATACTGTCTTGTCTTTCGTCGGAAGTAGGTACTCTTCGGATTTAGATTCTACATCCAACTCTCCTCTGTCGTTCAGCAATGGCCAATTTGTCATCCCTGGGTTGGAAGGTACTCCGGAAAGTGAATCCCCACGGGGAACCACTCTCACCTTACCGCCCGCTACGACTCTCGCCACAACTGCTTCGTTCTCAATTGGATCCAGAGAGCAGGTAGAGTAGACGACTCTTCCACCGGGCTTGGTTAGTGCGATAGCTCTACTGAGGAGGTCGTACTGCAAAGAGTGGAGTGACCGACCGGAGGACGGTCTCCATTTTCCCCAGACATCTGGGTTCTTCCTCGTGGTTCCGGAGCCAGTGCATGGCACATCGACTAGAACCCCATCGAACCCAGAACCTGGGACCTTGGGCATGTGTCTACCGTCATGCTGGACGACCAGTACTGTCCTAGATGCGTGTCTCTGGACGTTAGTTACCAATGTGTTCACCCTGCCACTAATTACTTCGTTAGCGATCACGGCCCCTGAGTCCCCAAGGTGCTCGCATATCTGAGTTGTCTTCGAACCCGGGGATGCGCATAGATCGAGGATGATTTGTCCTGGAGTAGGGTCGAGAGCTAGGACAGGAAGCATCGAGACCGCCTCTTGGCGAGTAATTCTTCCAGTCTCATGGAGAGCAGCCATCAGACTCTTCACCTCCTCTTCGGCAGAACCCCTCTCGAAGGGCATCTCCCATGCACTACCGGGGCCTGAGAACCATGGGATTCTATTTGCACCGACCCCCAAAAGCCAGGACTCCACCCAGTCCTTCTCTTCGCTAATGGGATTGACTCTGACAGTCTCTGGCAATCTATCGTAGGAACCTTGGAACCATCTCTCTGGCTTCTCTCTCCAGTGGGATACTGCCTTGAGAAGAATGCTGTTCTCCGCCTCCCTCCTCCAGTCCGACTCCCTGCTTGCCATGATAATGCGCAATTATCATCATCCATCAAGTGCACGTAAGACTCTGGGATTTCTAACTAACTGGAATAATGGGACATTTGGCATTGACAATACTGACAACGGTTAAACCTCCTTTGATTCGCTCGAGCGTTACGGCATTTGCCGTAAGGGATGCACATGACACGATTCGGGTATAGAAGGAGGATCTCAAACGAGTCCTCAGAACCAACAAAGACAGATGAGATTGGAACTAAGATGAAGTTGGGAGACTTGGTCAAGAGAGCGAGGGATTTCGGAATGGCAACGGGACCATTGAAGCCCATAGAGGCACTGATGACAGTTGACCAGAAAGAATGGACTTGGCAGGTAGTTGACAGAGATGTCCTCAGTAAGCTGAGTCATAGATTGGTATTCCAGTCAGATGCCGGTCTGAGGAGGGAGATTCTAATGACCGAGGGACTAGAAACTGCAATGGGAGCAGCATCGATGATTGTGGAGCTTGACGGCGGTTGCGTCCTAATTGAGACTCTAGAACCATAGAATTAGACTCTAGTGGCCTTGAAATAGGGACTGTGGGTGCGGTGCTTCGATGGCTAAGGAGAAGAAGGGCAGCGGCATTCAGCAGGCTGCAGGACTTATTCGCTACTTCGACGAGGAGTCAGAGGATGCCATACAGATATCCAAGGGCTCTGTTTACTTTGTCTGCGTCGTGTTCAGCATCGTAGTCTACCTCGCGAATGAGCCAACTCCGGACAACAACGTCTGGAAGTGGATGTGGGAAACTCTAGGATTCTAGTTCTACAGGAGTTCCCTCTCCATCACTCCCAGTTCCGAATTCGGATCTGCTCTCACTATGGCACTCGAAGCCCTGCTCAGTGCCCTATCTACTGCTGGGGCGTTCTTGTCCGCAAGCGCCTCCCTGGCCCTGTCTAGGTCATCATCTGCAGAGTCTAGTATCTCATCTCCTGACTCGTCAATCCCTCTCATTCTGTGAATCGAGTCCTGTAGTCTGGAGATATCGTCGCTCATGCTTTCCCTCGCTACGGAGATTAGACCCTCCCAGCTGGAGGTGTGCTCCGACATCGTTCCGGATGTCGCTCTCTCGAATGCTCTGACTCGGACCGGCTCCCACGGGTTACGTCCTAGAGATGCAACGATGTCCATTGCGCATCTAGCTCTGGTCTGGAGGGGGCCTTCTATGACTATCTCATTCATGAAGCATTTTGCAAACAGTCCGAACCCCCAGTAGTGCCGGCCTGAGATAAACATCCTGACCTCTTCAGTCTCGCATACTAACTCCCACCTTTGTTCATCGACCCTCGGCATCTCTGTGAACTTCGGGGGACCGTGCGTCCCTAGAGATCTCAGAGCTGCCCTGGATACATCTCCCAGATACACCTTACCGAATGAGCCCCTGGCTCCGAACTGATGCATCATACCTCCTTCGTCGAAAGCCATTCTTGGATCGGAGTCACTCACCTGTGCGAATAGTACTGAACGTTGCGGATGGACTCCCACTGGCCCGCTATCACCGGCCGCTACCTCTCCCATATCAATCAGAAATAGCAGGGGCGATTCAAAGTTGCGTGTACGGTAATCGCTAAGTCCCTCCCATTCCAGTAACGAACTATGCCACGCAGGAAGTATGGGAAGCTACAGAAGGTGGTCGAGAGGCCTCCTCCGGACAACTGTAGCAGGTGTAGGGCAGGGAAGCATTGTCCGATAGAGGGGCATCCGGGGTATCAGGAAGGGGCCAGTAGGCAGTGGAAGGGGCCAGGAGCAGTCTCAAAGCGTAGTAACAAGAAGAACCCTGCAAGAAGGTGAGATTCAAGACTCACATCCCAACCCCGAATTGATGCCCAATTCTTCTGTGCCTGACTATTCCGGGCAGAACCTAGGGAGAATAAGATGTGTCGTGGATGTCGGGGAGAACTCAATCGAAATCGATCCCTACGTTGCCGACTTCTTCTTCGAACCAATCTTCCTATCTGGTAGGTTTCCAGATCTGACCTGCACTGCCCAGGTATTGGGGCTCGATGGGGGCGAGGAACCTCTGGTGAATGTGGAGATAGTGTCTAAGAGAAGAGGTCAGAGGTACGATGCTCTTAGGATTACCAGCGAAGAGATTTTCTCGAAACCAAACAAGTTCTCTATTATTTTCGGATTTGATAGTGAGAGACTGAAGGCTCCACTACAGTTGGAAGCAGAAGTAGAGGTTAGAAACGCAGGAACTCCAATAATTGCTAGAATCCACTCCGGGATGTCGGAGTCGTTCGAGGGAAACGTTAGCTCAAATCTCTCTGATGTAAGCTCTACTGTCCGAAAGGAGAGATCGATGACCTTCTGGGACTGGCCACTTAGCGACGCTAGGCTCGAGGTCAAGGCAGACCAGAGCTGGATTAGTGAGTTTGGAGAAATAGACGTGTTGCATAATGGAGGAGATGGAGGGGTCGGAGGCTCTGTGAGGCTCACAGATGAATTCCAGGAGATCGATTTCAGTGCCGTGAGGCCTCTTATGCTTCCCAAGGACGGCTTCCCACGGGCCCCATATCACACATGTGCATCCATCATCATCAGAATGGGAAGAGATGGGACTGAGATACCAGTCGTTAGCCATCTGGTAGACAGCAGACCGTCTAGAAGGGGCTCTTACGGAAAGATATCAGATTTGGATGATCGCGATGGTTGGCCGTACTTCCTCTGGAGGGGAATGCACTTCAAAGAGCAATCCAAGGAAGAGAAATTCCTAATCAAGAAGGGAAGACTATGGGAGGGCTTCACGTATCTGGACTCGGAGATCTCTGACACCATAAAGAGGGTCCAGCATGATCGCTACACCAGCGTCGTGCCCACCAGGGCCTGGTTCTCGTACAAGGACGAGGAGTTCATTGTGAACTGGTTCCATTTGGATGAGTATGGTTGGAAGGTTAACTTCTCTGACTAGAGCTCGGTTGGAATTCTTCCCGGCTGCTCCTCTTCCTGATCTTGATCCCCTCCGTCTCCATTTGCATCTGACTCTAGTCCAGCTGATGGCGGACTCCTCTGGGCCCTGTGGTATATCTCTCTCAGTGTCTGGTCCCCTATCTCCAGGTACACCCTGGTGGTTGCAATACTCGAATGCCCGAGAAGCCTCTGGATAGTAACAAGGTCTGCTCCCCTCTCAAGTAGACCGGTAGCGAAGGTATGCCTCAGGGTATGGGGGCTAAGTCTGCTCTTCGGGATGTCCGCGGCATCTGCAAGCCTGTCCATCATCTTCTGTATAGACCGAGGGTTGATCCTACGTCCCCTGCTAGAAACGAACATGGCCCTTAGTCCCGTATCTTGGCTTTCCCTAATCCTACTCTCCCTTATTGGCTCCCATGATTCCAGGACATCAACCGAGTTTTTCGTGAATAGGACGGTTCGGTCCTTCTCCCCCTTTCCTCCTATCACCAAAGCGGATAGGTCTTCCTTGTCTATGTCGTCGATATCTAGTGCGCAAAGCTCTGACACTCTTAGTCCGGTATCTAGCATCAGAGTCGATACTGGCATCGCCAAAGGGTCCTCGGACTCGCTGACTGCAATTCTGAGTCTATCCAACTCCCTCCTGCCAAGAGTCTTCGGAAGCGATCTACTCCTTGATGGCCTTTGTATCCAGTCCGGAACTATGTGACCGAGCCATTTCAGTAGGTGAGTTAGGGCTGCTATCTTGGCATTAATCGTAGTTGGCTTGAGCTCCCCGAGTCCATTCATCCAAGCATCCATTCTGCCATTGTTAGGGTCAGCAAAGAGGTGGAAATCTCTCACCGGCATTCTGGAAGACTCATCCCACACTAGGGTCCCATCTCCTGGAAGAGATGTAGTTGAAAACGTCCTTGCAGCGTCTCTTTGCTTCTCCCTTCTTTGTTCAACCCTTCTCGCCTCCAGCCGCGAACGGCGTGTGCATCCCTGTCCCGTAGGACGTAGGCAAGGAGGCGTATTGTGACTTGAATGCTTCTCTGCGCTATCGCACCTTGGGACGCATTGGGATAGTTGCGAAAAATAGCCGAGTGGCTTACAGAGCGTGCTCAGACTCGCTTTCACTGGAACCGACGGAGAACGAACGCTCCTCGGAGATCTCAGAATTACTGGAATAGAGGTCGTTTAGGTGCTCTGCTACCTTCCCTGCTACGTTTACCTTAGTCGAACCCTCTATGCCCTCTAGTCCCGGGCTGGAGTTAACTTCCAGCACCAATGGGCCTCTGTCGGACTCGAGCATATCGACTCCCGCCACCTCGAGTCCTAGGGTTTCTGCGGAAAGGATAGCAATCCTCCTCTGCTCGTCCGTCAAATCTACTCCTGTAACAGACCCACCTAGGTGGAAGTTGGAGCGGAACTCGCTCCCATGCGCCTTGCGCCGCATCGATGCGACAACCTCCCCGCCAACAACCAGTGCCCGAACATCGCTACCATGGGACTCCTTGACGTATTCTTGCACCAGGGGCCTCATACCCCTCTCGAGCATCTGGAACACTAGTTGCCTGGCCTGCTGAGAGGAGTTTACCAGGAATACTCCAGAGCCATGGGTCCCCTCTGTCGACTTAACGACACATGGTGAACCCCCCACTCTTCTTACTGCTCGATCCGTGTCCTCCCATGCCCCAACATGTGCTGTGATCGGAACTGGAACGCGAGCCTCGGCCATCATCTGGCAAGCAACCAGCTTGTCTCTGCTTCTCAGAATGCCCTGACTTGAGTTCAGCACTATCACGCCGGTTTGCTCGAACTGCCTGACTATCGCTACACCTCTCCGAGTGATTGAATATCCAATCCTAGGTAGAACGGCCTCGCACTCTACGGGCCATCCCCTGTGGAAGACCCTCCCCCCATCTTCATCCACAACTATGGTTAGCGCAAGAGGATCGATGATGTCGACCATCCATCCTTCTCTCTCGGCCTCAGTTGCCAGCCTTCTGGTGCTGTACAGCTCGGGGCCCCTAGAGAGTAGCACTAGCCTTGGCTCCATGTCCTGCGCCGCCCAAGAGACCGTCTTCAACCCTTTCCTTCGGGAACACGCCACTCTATTGTGAGTATGCATTGTGAGACTCACGAAGTCGGAGAGATTGAAAGCCTCAGGGTGGGACTGAGTCACAGAGCATGTCCGAAGACGATTCGATTGACAGAGAGTCGCTTACCTCGAACACGGTTGCGAAGCTTAGGGAAATCTGCAAGAAGCGGGGACTCCTTGTCTCGGGAAAGAAATCGGAATTAGTAGATAGAATACTTGAGGATGCAGGAGTGGTTGAGGAGCCAGTTGAAACATCCGAAGAAGATGATTGGGACGAAGGCGATGCTCTCGTCATGGATGATGATCCCGATGATACAAGAGAAAAGGTAGAACAGGTCATCTCTAAAATCGAGAATGTCGTAGAAGCCGAGGTGGTCGAGGCAGAGGTATTGCCAGCAGAATCTAATGAGTTCCAAGAGGATGAAGTGCCGGCAGTAGTCTCAGAGGACGACCAACCTTCATTGGTCATCTCGATGCCTTCAATTTCTTCATTGGGAGACAGATGGAAGGCTCTAGCAGCGGTGATAGTTGTGGTCATACTGGTCGGGGCTGCAACTACAGTTTTCCTACAACGCAGCTCTGGTTTCGAAGTAGCTAAGCTGAGGTATGGGGATAGGATGGAGTTCCAGGTAATTGACTCCAGCATAAGCATAGATGGAGAGGAGATGCTCTCTGTTGTGAGGGACTCTACGGGAGGGATTCTGGAACCAGCCTGTGGAGAGGTATCGATGGATATGGATGGAACTGGCTCAGTCTCAGTAACCGAAGGGCCCAATTCGGGAGCCGTAGAAACTACTGATAGCCTAGGAAGAACAGGCTTCTTGGCGGCCGAGAAGGGAATAAGCCTCGAGTTGGACGTTGACTTCGAGGGAAGGACATGGAGGGACGATGCTAACACAGACTGTGGTAATATCCGATGGGTAATGTCTGGAAACGATCTGAGTATGGAGTCAACCAGCTGGGTTGAGTTGGAGAAGACTGAGGTAAAGAGGACTGACACCTCCATCTCGTTCAGTGATGTGGACTCGGTAACAACGAATGCCAGGACCGTGACTTACGACTCGGAGGGACTAGGTGGATTAGGCGCACTCTTGCCTACCCTTTCTTTCCCACTGACTCCCATTGAGCTACACGACTTTTTTGGAGAAGCTGTGATCAAGGAGGGAGCTAGATCCTCTGATCCGGATCTAGGTTGGAATTCCGATTGGAAATGGGAGGTGAAGAAGGAGTTCAGAGACGATACTCACGGTCTGGTATACCCGGTTTATCTCGTTCATGAGGAAATAGGGAGGTGCTATGGACATGCTACAATTCTACTACACTTGCAGGATGGGAGCCCTTGGCCCGTTAAGCAGGTTGCAGACATAAGACTGGATAAGGACCTCCAGACAAATGATTGTGACTTCCTAGTTAGCACTCTTTCCGATGAACTCCTACCCGAAGGAACTCTCAGTATCAGCATGACCTACTCGAGTATTTCTTTGTCCACTGGTAGCAGTGAAGTCGATTGGGAGAGGAACTACCTCGGGAGTCCCAATGATGGAGAGGACAGGCCTGGCACCTCAACTAAGAGGAACTGGGTAGACTCCATGTGGGATGATACAGAAATCAGACAGTTCGATATGGAAGAGGCAGTATCTTGCCTCAAATCGAGATATCCGGATTCGCAGGCAACCCTGGCGCTAGAATCCGGAGGATACATCTGGAGAGCATCCTGGTCCAGGCCTACTTCAGAACCGCAGTGGAACATGTCTTGGGTTGACGAGGATGATGACTCCGGTTGGTTGGTACTTCAGAGATCATCTGAAGGCTGCGAGATGCTATCAACGGGATCAAATGATAGGGGTGAAGTTACTTGGAATAGAGACTCTATACCCAGTACTCAGACCCTCTCTTTACTGGAATCGAGGATTCTAGACTCTGAGAGATATCCCGACCTGTCTCCGTACGTACAGTCCGGAGAATCTTGGAATCTTCAAGCACAGGTTGGTTACAGACTATCTGTCACAGAGGATAATGAGGTTCTGAGCCTCCTTCCTGGCGACTTGGGAGATGGTAAGGTAACCATGACCGCAGTTAGGGAATGGGAAGAAGAAGGACG
The DNA here is from genome assembly GCA_001629235.1 of Marine group II euryarchaeote REDSEA-S43_B8. Lineage (GTDB taxonomy): Archaea > Thermoplasmatota > Poseidoniia > Poseidoniales > Thalassarchaeaceae > UBA36. Next base: position 13,750 of record LUSA01000057.1, read on the forward strand.
AGAAAAGTCAGTTGATTTGGCCATGGACTCTGAGACCGGAGAGATGGTCATATGGTGGCTCATCGACAGTCCTAGCGAGTGATAAAAAACACCATTACAGGCCCACTGGCAAGCGTCATATTCAACACATCATTGACTGCCGTTGCCCTAGATGGGTTCGAAGGATAGTGACCAAAGTCTTCCTGAAGTCGGGGAGGCTCCTCTGATTATCGATGTCGAATTCTTGGAGGAAGAGGACGAAACGCTTGCCCAACCCCTTGATTCAATTGAGGAGGTCAGTTTTTCTAGGCCAAGAAGCGCGATGGAACTCCCCCCATCCCTGCCTACTCCACAAGGGAGGGCCAGAGTAGTGACCGTGATCAATCAGAAGGGAGGGGTGGGCAAAACTACCACAGTCATCAATATCGCAGCTCAGATTGCTCTTAGGGGGTTTAGAGTCCTGGTCATTGATTCCGACTCACAGGGGAACTGCGCTACAGGTCTTGGTGTGGACAAGAGCAAGGTCAAGAACACCACGAGAGACCTGATTCTCAGTCCGGAGACGGCAGTCGACTCAAGGCATGCAACTGCAGTGGAGAACCTACACATCATCGTCGGTGACAGGAGTCTTATCGGACTGGAGCAGGAGATGATGAGACAGCTTGGAAGAGAGAAGAGAATGAAGGAGGCACTTCAACCCCTACTGGCTCACTATGATCTAGTGCTAATCGACACGCCCCCTTCACTGGGCCTGGTGACAATCAACGCATTGGTTGCCTCGGATGGTGTTCTAGTACCTGTACAGACAGAATACTTCGCTCTGGAGGGGCTAGCCTTGCTGTCCGGGACCATCAGAGAAGTAAGGAGTCTCCTCAACGAGAGGTTGGGAGTGGATGGGGTGCTATTGACCATGCACTCCCAGACACTTCTGAACAAGCAGGTTGCAGGAGAGGTCTTGGAAAACTTCCCGGACTTGGTCGTCAAACCAGCGATCAGGAGGAACGTCAGGCTTGCCGAGGCACCAAGTCATGGAATCCCTATCCATCTACACGATCCTTCCAGCCCCGGTGGCAAGGATTACCAGGACATAGCAACCGAGCTTCAACACCGATGGAGTCTGTGATTAATGGCGAAAGGTGGTCTGGGCAGAGGACTGGATGAGATATATTCCAAAACAGAAGGACCCGACCTATCTTCTTTCGTAACCGAGGAAAAGATGCCAGATTCTCCTAGGGCCGCAGTCATCTGGATGATATTCGGAAGCTTCTGCTTTGGAACCATGAATGCACTGGTCAAATGGACTAGCGATCACACTGATGTTTGGATGATTATCATGGTCAGGTCAGCAGTTATCGCACTCGCTGTTGCAGCATTCGCTGCCTCTAGGGGCATTAGTCTGAAGGTAAACGATCACAGAACCATGTTGCTTAGGTGCGTAGTAGGGCTATTTGCCATGATTCTGTACTTCACCGCACTTGGAAGGATTCCAATTGGTCAAGCCGTGACTCTCCAGTACACTGGTCCCCTATTCGTTGCCCTCCTTTCTGGGAGGATACTGGCTGAGAGGGTTTCCGCATCGGTGGCGAGTCTGGTATTGACTGCATTCGCTGGAATCGTTCTAATTGTCTCTCCAGAGGTAGGCACTGTAGACCCAAACGCACTGCTTGCTCTCGGCTCTGGATTCTTCGCAGCATTGGCGTACATGTGCGTCAGGGAACTAAGAAAGACAGACTCTCCGGCTACCGTCGTATTCTGGTTTGCAGCCTTCTCAGTCGTTGGAAGCATCGTCCAGTCTGCACCACATATCTCCGAGCTTGACTCAAACACGATTGCAGCCCTCATCGGCATCGGCATCGGTGCTGGAGGGGGGCAGGTAGGAATCACAATGGCTTACCACAAGGCGAATGCTGCCTGGGTTAGTGCCTTTTCCTACCTCACAGTACTGGTTGCAACTTTCTACGGCTTCTCTCTATTCGGCGAAACTCTCTCTCTTGCGGATTGGCTGGGAGGAGCATTGGTCGTAGGATCTGGAATCGCACTTGTTTTCGTTTTCCCTCCGCGTGAGAATAGTGAGTTGAGTAAAACTTCCTAACGACGGCGTTATCTTGTTCCCCATCCACCGTCTCTAATTGTTAACATAGCCCAAGGTAGCAAAATCAGAGTGAAGAAAATCCATACTGGAAGCATTGGCATTAGGGAAAAAAATCCGACTTTACCTGCAGGAGGCAATTGAAACGCCCAATAAAATGTCTGATGCATGAAAATGATAAGCGCTAACCCGGCGATATATATGAGGGGGTTGAAATCTTGAAAAACAGGTCCAATTATAAGAAAATAAGAGACAACAAAAGGAGAAAGTATGGTTAGACCAAGGACTAGATGAAACATCAGAGATGCCGGCAAAGGTCTTCTCCACATGTGTTTGAGACCTGATATCGATTCCATCAAGAAAGACCTTCTCCATCTTAGTTGCTGCTTGATGTAGATTCTCAGATTCTGCGGTACAATTGTTCTAGCCTTTGCTTCGGGGACGTAAATTGTGTCATAACCATCCCTGAGAAGTAAATTGGTCAAACCTCGATCATCTCCAAAGGTGCGATTCTTACCGAGAAAAATTTGCGTGTTCCATTCATCAATGAGAGGTCTTATGCATTCGGTCCGATATAGACTGAATGCTCCACTAC
>LUSA01000058.1 GCA_001629235.1 Marine group II euryarchaeote REDSEA-S43_B8
GTCAATAGCGGCAAGATTGCACCCGATTAACTCGACGCCCAACTCATCGAGAGTCCCGTCCTTTGCAAGCGCAGATGCTATGTTCAGTGCGGTCTGCCCCCCCATACCAGCAAGAAGAGCATCTGGCTTCTCTGATTCCATAATTCTCTTGACAACCTCAGGGAGCAATGGCTCGATGTATATCCTATCTGCCATCTCAGGATCGTTCTGGATAGTTGCTGGATTCGAGTTGACCAGAATTACTTCATAACCATCTGAGCGGAGGGCTCTGCATGCCTGAGAACCCGAGAAATCGAACTCCGCTGCCTGTCCTATCCTGATGGGTCCACTGCCGAGAATGAGGATTCTCTTCAGATCATCACGACGAGGCATCAGGCACCGCCGTCCTTTGTTACGATCTCTGCCCCTGCTCTACTCAGGTGCTCAGCCACCATGTTCTGGAATCTATCGAAAAGTGGAGATGCGTCATGAGGGCCAGGGCAGGCCTCAGGATGGAACTGGATTGTGAATGCTGGTTTGTCCAGAAGATCAAGGCCTTCTACGGTCCCGTCATTGGAGTTGACATGTCTGACTTTGAATTCGGCCCCCAGAACATTGTCTGTCACCTCTGAGCACGCACCGCTGGGATGTGGTGCCAGCATTCCCTGGATAGGGTCCTCTACAGCAAATCCGTGGTTCTGGCTAGTGATGTGGACCCTCCTGGTTTCTAGATCCATGACAGGTTGATTCGATCCTCGATGCCCATATCGTAGCTTGTAAGTTCTCAGACCGGCTGCCAGCCCCATCAGTTGATGTCCCAGGCAAATCCCCATCACCGGCATGCCTTGGCGGACCGCAGCTGCTAGAGTCTTACGAGCGTCGGTCGCTGCTCCCGGATGAGCCGGGTCTCCAGGCCCGTTTGAGGCGAATAGTGCGTCAGGGGACCAGTCCCTGTTCATCTCCTCCAGAGTCATGCTCGCTGGACACCAGACAACCTCGAATCTTCGGCACAATTCCCTCAGGATATTATGCTTGACTCCGCAATCTATAGCGGCAAGACGAGGGAGTGATTCCCCTTTTTCATCTGTAGCTCCGGGATTCAGTAGTCTTGGTTCATCGCAAGTTACCTCGGCAACCAGATCGTCTGCATCCGGAGGAGTCATCTCTCGGAGAATGGTCTCCATTTCATCGGCCCTTTCGGCTGGGCCGAAAACGCATAGCAAGGTGCCATGCTCCCTGACTCTCCGAGTGAGTGCCCTGGTATCGATTCCTTCTATCCCGGGTATGTTGTGCGCCACTAGTAAATCATGCACGCTCCCAACGGAGTCCCTATGATCGGGGAAAGTCATATGCTGTTTGCAAACAACTCCTCGAGGATGAACAGAGGAGGACTCTGAAACGCCAGGGTGGACCCCATAGTTTCCCAAGAGAGGATAAGTGAAAGTCAGAACCTGGCCAGCGAAGGATGGGTCTGTGAGGCTCTCCTGGTATCCGCACATCCCAGTTGTGAACACTAGTTCCCCCTCTGCTATTTCTTCTGTGCCGAATAGGGTCCCCTCAAAGCGGGTTCCATCGGCTAGGAGAAGTACTCCCTTCGAACCGCTGGGCTGTTCTGAGCCAGGGGAGTTGAGAAGCGAATCAGCAGCATCAGGGAAGGTAGGCGGGTGTTCAACGCCACGAATTCCGGACCCGGGACAGAAGCCCCCGTGCGCTGAACTCTCCGACATCAGCAACGCTGCCCAAGTACGATTCTTAATGGTTGACAGAGATGTCGAGAATTTAGCTATGCAATTTCACTCTTCTTCATCATTGATTACGACCTTGCCTCTAGCGGACGGGAGAACTTTGATCTGGGCTCCTTCGAACATCGATTTTGAATCGAGGGGGCCCAGCCACGAGTCTAAGAATACGGCGAGAGCGGCTACTTCTGAGTGAGGTTGGTTTCCCACGGAGATGTTGTAATCCGACAAATGGAATACCTCTGAAGGAACCTTTGTACCCCCCACTACAACAACAGCTGGCTTGTCAGTAGGGATTGAGGGAGTTGCTTCCCTCCAGGCCTCACCATACATCGTCAGGTGAACTATAGTTGCTTGACCCGACTTTGAGATGCGTCGCAGCCACGAAAGTGGGCTTTCCTCGAATCTGCTCTCGAAGTTCCCGCCAAATCTTTCAGTAACAGAATCCCATGTTTCCAGAGCAGACGGATCTCTGTCTCCTGCGAGGACTACCTCGTCTGCACCGAATGCCCTGGCTGTCAGCCCTAAATGGGACGTTATTCTCTTGTCCCTGTCTCGACGATGGCCCAGTCGAAGAACGGATAGCCTGGGAGGAGCATCACGACCCATGGCTCATGCGTAAGGGGGTGACTCATCAGCATGACCCTCTACGGGGTCGGCTCCGGCCGAGGGAAAAACATCGACTCCCATGTTCAACATGCTGGCTCTGACCCACTGAAGCAGTAGTGCATCAAACATCATGTGAGAGGCAAAACCAACCATAACTGCGAGGACGAGGACCCTTCCGGTTGCGAACAACGCATCCCCCTCCAGATCACCGTAGTGCATCATTGCTGGTTCGAGTATGTAGAATGCTGCTAGTACGCCAAGCCCCCCACCGATCAGGTTCATTGTGGCATTCCCTCTCTCCCTGCCTATCCCCGTGAAAAGAGTAGCCACAATAATCAGAAGAGGGACTATCAGGCTGACTGTTCCGAAGTCGAATGATCCCAGAGTTGAGTTGGGTATCAGTGAGTCGTCCACTTGGTCTGATCCTTCGCTAATGGCAATCCACCACCACAATGCGCTTGAAATGAACAGGGCGCCTGACGTCCTTGCCCGTTCCGTTATCATGTCCCTGACATGGTGAGCGTCACGGGGCTTCAGCCTCTGGACTATGGAGTCCAGAATGAATAGCGTCTCAGGATCGTGAGATTCTCCTGGGTCCGCTGCGGACTGAGGCTCAGAGGCCTCTAGAGAAGCATCCTCTCCCAGAGCCATCGCCCGATTGCCCCTCCGTCACATCATAAAGCAATCGTCGTTTGCGAGGCTCATATGGCCGACTGGCGACCCATGCTAAAACGCCGAGAGGACGGTTTTCCACGTATTATGGGCGTGGTGAACGTCACTCCAGACTCTTTCCATGCACGTTCCAGATCCTCTGACATCAATCATGCATTAGAAACCGCGATGAAGATGGCATCGGAAGGTGCGGACTGGATCGATATAGGGGGAGAGTCAACTAGGCCGGGAGCCAGTCCAGTGACAATTGAAGACGAGTTATCCAGGGTCATACCTGCAATAGAAGCAATCAGGTCTCAACTTCCCGATGTCTGCATATCAATAGATACCAGGAGGTCCGAGGTGGCAATGCAGGCTCTGAATTCAGGGGCTGATATGGTAAACGACGTCTCTGCAATGAGCGATCCAGGAATGCTGAGTGTAGTTTCTGAGCACTATTGCCCCGTTTGCATTATGCACATGCGAGGTTTACCTGAGA
>LUSA01000059.1 GCA_001629235.1 Marine group II euryarchaeote REDSEA-S43_B8
ACTACACTAACGCTGTCTACTTTATCACCTTCTGAAACTAGTACTGACACTATTTTCCCTGGAATCGCTGAGGAAATAAGTCCTGAACTCGCCCTCCCTCCTCTGTTGGAATCTCGCTTCTTCCGCTGGCCTCGCCTCGACCCCTGATCTATCTCGACTTCGTACAATTTTCCATCTATGGTAACCTCCCATTTCCCATCATCGAATTGAATCTCCACTTCGTACTCTACTCCATTAACAGTTACTTTCCTCTTCTCAGACAAACTACTCACCTCTTAGAGCTCCTACTTGATTTGGAGTTTAGCAATGAGGAGTTTCCCGAAGCCATCATTCTATGCGAAACCGACCAGTTTCTTCCAGGTTCTCTCCCCTTAGAAGGAGCAATTGCCACTCCCAATTCTCCGCTCAATAGTACTGCTGAGATAACTGCGACTATTTCCTCAGGCTCTAATTTCCCAACACTCATGATATCACAACGGGATATTTCCATGCTTCTTCTCGGGCCTAGGCTCTTCTTTCTCCAGAATAGCGCCCAATGCCTTGACTAGGGCAGACCTAGTTTCAGAAGGCACGATTACATCGTCAAGATAACCCAATGCAGCAGCCTTGTATGGGTTTGCAAATGACTCCTCGTAATCGTCAACTAGCCTCTGTCTCTCCTGATCGGGATTTTTCGAACTATCTATTCTCCTCCTATGGATAATTTGCACGGCCCCCTTTGCACCCATGACTGCAAGTTCAGCAGTCGGCCAAGCAATGTTGTAATCTCCTCTTATGTGCTTCGACGACATCACATCATAGGCACCACCATACGCCTTCCTTGTGATAACTGTCATCTTGGGAACTGTTGCCTCTGCGAAGGCGTAGAGTAGTTTGGCACCGTGCCTGATTATGCCCCCCCACTCCTGGCTAGCACCTGGTAGAAAACCGGGTACGTCAACAAAAGTCAACAGTGGGATGTTGAATGCGTCACAAAAGCGCACAAATCTTGCTGCTTTAACTGAGGCATCGATATCTAAACAACCTGCTAGATGCATTGGCTGGTTTGCCACAACTCCGATCGATTGCCCCCCAAGCCTACCTAGTCCAATAATTATATTCGGAGCAAAACCATCCTGAATTTCTAGAAAACTATCCAAGTCTAGAACCTCCTGAATTACCTCTCCCATGTCGTAGGGTCGACTGGGATCTTCGGGAACAAGAGAGTCCAGAGAATCACAACTTCTCTCCAGAGGATCACTAGTCTCAATCGAAGGGGCAATGTCTAGGTTGTTGGATGGAATTAGTGATACCAGCTCCCTAACTATGTCCAATGCTACATGATCATCCTTTGCGGTGAAGTGAGTTACTCCTGATTTTGTTGCATGTGTGGTTGCCCCTCCTAAATCTTCGAAGCCTACTTCTTCATTCGTAACGGTCTTGATAACTTCTGGACCAGTAATGAACATATGAGAGGTCTCTTCAACCATTACAACGAAATCAGTAATCGCAGGCGAATATACTGCTCCCCCAGCACATGGGCCCATGATGACAGAAATCTGTGGAATGACTCCACTCGATCTGACATTTCTGAAGAAAATCTCCGCATAGGAACCCAAACTGGCGACCCCTTCCTGAATCCTTGCACCACCACTATCATTCAGACCAATTACTGGAGCTCCTGTTTTCAGTGCCATGTCTAGAATCTTGCATATCTTAAGCCCGTGCATCTCACCTAGGGATCCCCCATATACGGTGAAATCTTGAGCAAAGCAGTAAACTAATCTTCCATCAATGGTTCCATAACCACAAACTACTCCATCTCCAGGGATTACATTCCTATCCATATCAAAGTCTCTACACCTGTGCTCTACCAAAGCATCAACTTCAGTGAATGAGTCCTCATCTAGTAATTCCTGGATTCTCTCTCTTGCTGTCATCTTCCCTTTAGCGTGTTGCGCAGAAATCCTCTTTTGGCCCCCTCCTGATTGAGACTTCGCCTTCCGGCGCCTAAGCTCGTCAATCTTGTCAGAGTTTCCACTCACGAGGGGGAATGGGAATAGGCCGCACATGAGCATTCCTGAGAAAATAGAATTTCATATGCGGTTGCTTGAAGTCATATTGCCACTTGCAACTTACATAAACATGCGAATTGTGATTGCTAAACCTGGACTAGATGGGCACGACAGAGGAGCAAAAGTCGTCTCCAGAGCATTGAGAGATGGGGGTCATGATGTCATCTATACCGGTCTCAGAAAGACTCCAGAGGAGATTGTACGTATTGTAAACGACGAAGATGCAGAGGTTCTCGGTCTATCTACGCTCTCTGGAGCACATGATTCTCTAATACCAAAGATTTGCGAGCAGCTAATAGAGAATAGACTAGGAAGTGTAATTGTTTTCGCAGGAGGCATTATTCCGGAAAGAGATATAGAAGCCCTATTCCAATCGGGCGTCAGAGCAGTCTTCGGGCCCGGAACTCCCACTTCGGATGTTTTGGATTTCTTGAATGAGGCTCTGATTCGAAAACAAAATGGAAATCCAGTTGGAGTCGGAGACGATTCGGGGTGGAATTGGAATGACTGACATCAGTGATCTATTGGAATCAGCAAAATTAGGCGATCGAAGAAGCCTATCAATGCTCATTTCTGCAATTTCTGAATCCGGGGACTCCCCAAGTATCAACACCGCGACAGGATGGATTCTCGGAGTCACAGGGCCTCCTGGATCGGGAAAATCAACTCTTATCGGACAGATGGTCAGGAAATGGGCATCTTCAGGTGAACGTGTCGCCGTACTTGCTCTAGATCCCACATCTCCGTTATCCGGTGGCTCTTTGCTTGCTGATAGAATCAGAATGGAGGGGGACGACCTGAGAGAGAACGTGTTTGTGAGGTCTATACCCTCTGGCAAGACTCCAGGTGCCATTTCTCCTATCCTTTGGCCGATATGTGGTGTACTCACTGAATGCGGATGGACTCGAATAATTGTTGAGACTGTAGGAACTGGACAGTCTGAGTTCAGAATAGCTGCCTTGGTAGATCGACTACTTCTTGTTGACGGCCCGGATAGGGGGGATATCATCCAAGCAGAGAAAGCAGGGGTTCTTGAGTTGGCTGATGTAATTGCCGTCAACAAATCAGATTTGCCAGGTGCTTCTTCAGCAGCACAGCATATACGCTCCTCACTAAGCCTCGCAAGCGATGACAATCGTGAGGTTGTCCTGGTTTCGGCGAAAGAAGGACATGGTATTCAGGAACTTGTTGAGATCATTGAGAAATGCGAACCTCAGAATACACGAGGAAAGATGATGATGATGGAGAGATTAATCTCTGAATGGGATGCGGCTCTAGTTTCCCATCCTGAAATAGACAATATCATCTCCGAACTATGTGACGGTTCTATAACCATTAGTCAAGCCATCGAAATATTGGTTTCGTCCATTAGAGATGGTGGTTTGTAGTGTCATCAGATGAAAACGACTTATTCGTAGATCACGTAAATCATTCGATTGGGGGCTTCGGAGGTCATGCTTTCAGAAGGCTTACACACATCTCAATGGCTTGTATACCCTATCTATACT
>LUSA01000006.1 GCA_001629235.1 Marine group II euryarchaeote REDSEA-S43_B8
GATGGAGACCGCGCAGCATGCTTCTTGACGGCACTAGGCGCGAGCAAAGAAAACATCAAACTGCTAGGCACAAGATCTGATATTGTTGGCAGATGGTCAGGAGATACCGAGGAGTCCTCCAAGCTCCAGAAACTGCAGTGGATGAAATCAATTCTGGAGATACAAGGACTCTGGGTAAGCTAGATTTCGAAACTACCGACCTCTACAGTCGAGCCGTCTGATTGAATAGATCCAGAGAACTGTTGCTTATCTCCGCCGTTGTTCACAATAACGTCGAATTGAACCTCTCCTTCTTCACCTTCTGTCTCAAAGTGCCTTACAACCACCGAATAAGTCCCAGAAGGAGGGGTTGAATCCCATCTTATCTCCCTAGAACCGGACTCAGGATCGTAACCCTCCATGTCGAATTTCCCTCCTCCCAAGCCCTCCGGATTGAAGAAAGACAACTCCTCGCCATTTGAATCAATTATCGAGAGCCCCAAGTCAGAATTACCTTCCCAGTTGAGACTCACTGATGCACCGTCTTGAACAGTCCCTACCCTTCTCCTAAGCTCATCCACATCTCTGGCCTCGGTGAAATCCTCCTTTGCTTCCTCACTCAATTCCTCATCACTCACCGTAGGCTGAGGCACTTCTCCATCTGGACCAGCTATGGCGAACTTGGCGACGAATTGGAGGTCATTACTCTTGACAAGGGACCCCTCATAGAAACGCTTGCTCTCCCCAATTGTCAGGCTAACCGTGAAACCCGTCTCATTCTTTTTGTGTATCCTTCGTAGAAGAGGTACCCATGAGAACAATCCCTTTGTGTGGATTTTGTAGTGCCTGACTCCAACTCTATAGACTCCGGGCGGAGGGGTTTTCGTCCAGACAATATTCTCAACAGGAGACTTCGAAGTAGGCTTGAAGTTCATGTCAATGTCAAGCTCTCCACCACAACTGGATTTTCTGTTATCGTGGTAAACGTGCTCGCCCGAAGGCGTGCTTTTCTGATATCTCTGCTTCCTGCACTCCGGCACCAATAGCCTCCGAACCCTCGCCCAGTGAACCTGATACGGTTGGAGTTCCCGAACGATCCCTTCCTCTCCCCCTTCTCCTTCTAGTTGCAGATCCCGCGAGAACCTCCTCTGGGACGTTCCTCCTCGTAGAAGGAAGAATCGTCCTCCTATTCTGCGAACGCAAAATTCGGAATAAGCCGTTGAACGTCGCAATCAGAATAAGACCGATGACAACGAGGGATACAGCGTCCGCCACGTGACCGAACTTGAGCAGTGACTTTTCATAACATCGGTTGCAAACCCAGATGAACCAGGACGTGGAATTTTTTCCTCCGGTTGTTTCATAATGATGGTTAGTCTCCTCTACGAGGAGGGGAGCGGAAGCGATGCGAACACATTCCAGTCAAGAATCCTCGAGAAACCCGCATAGCACAACGAATAAGGCTAGCAAGGCCACGATTCTAGTCGCTCTATTTTTCCTATCCCCTCTACTCGCTGGCATTCCCATTGCTACAGAAGAAGAGAACTCAATGCCAAGCTCTACTCGTCAAATGAGCCCAGATGTGGCAGTAACAGAGCTAGACGTCACCACACCCTCAGCTATGGTCGGAGGAACCCCTACACTGGCCCCTGTCAATCACGTGATTATAGTGGGGTCCACCAATCAGGGCGGATCAACTGCCGAAGGGAATGTCACCCTCAAGGTTAACGGAGTCGTCGTTGACAACAGGACTGCTACCATAACTCCCGGGGGACAGGTAAACAGCGTGATGTATTGGGACGCATCTTCACTATCAGGAACAGGATACGAGATTACTGCGTCATGGGTCCCGTCGTCATCGTCATCCGACTCCGACTCGAGCAATAACCAGATGTCTCTATCCGGCGTAAGCGTCGCAGAGGTGGAGTCTGCCTCAGACATCGCAGACTCCCTACCATCCGATGGATCTTCCCTAGCAAGAGCACTCTGGGAAGGAGCAATCACTGTAGTCAATACAGGAAATCAACCAGTCGATGTCACAGCCCAGCTAACACTAACTCCGTCTCTGGGAGGTTCGAGTGTCCCCCTGTCCTCGAGTACAGAGCAATTGCTTCCAGGAAGCCTTGCAGACCCTCCAACCCCTGCTAACATCACAATATCGTTCGATGGCTCCGGTCTAGAAGGGGATTACACCCTAAGCGGCAGTCTACTTGTGTCGGGCTCTACTCAGGGTTCGGTCACGATCGACTCCAGAATAGTGAACTTCGTAGCCCTAAGGGCGTCTCTCATACCAGCCAACAACCGGAACGTCGACCCCGGTTCGCAAGCAACTCTGAACTTCATACTACAGAACTCTGGAACCGTTGAAGACAACTTCACCGTGACACAGAGCAACAACTCCGACCCCACTAACTACTGGGTAAATATCACTGACCAGATACATGACTCCACCAATCTTCTCAATGTAGACGCCCAGCAAACCCATGCAATCCAGATTCCGGTCGAAGTTCCTGCAGATGCCGCCAATGGAGACGCCGTGATTGTGACCGTGACGATTCAAAGCGACACCGCGGGCTACGTCCTCTCAGCCATGGGTGAAAACTTCGCGAACATCACCCCTGGTTCCCCCAGAACCCTGCAATACACCCTAATGAACACCGGTACCGCGCCAGCCCAGTATCAGGTAGATGTCGGAGCGACGGAATCGGTACCATACTGGATCATAGACTCACCTGTCACAATCACCGACGTCCTGCTGCCAAATGAGACCAGGACACTTCCCGTAACAATCACCACCCCGGAGCTAGAGATGCCACTGAACCCGTCCTGGAAGGTCTCTTCCATAGAGCGAGTGGACCTGATGGTCCAAGCAATCCCACTACAGGGAGGAGTCCCAGCAGTCAACCAGACGACGCTAATGATAGACAGCATTGTTGAGTTGGATATCTCCGTGACCGGTGAAATCGACGATATCTCAGTTAATGACATCATGGGGGGTAATACCGACAGGTTCGTGGGCTTCGAAGTGACGATAGTTCACAATCTAGGTTCAAACAATACCTTGGCCCAAGTATCCCTCAGTGCCATGCCATGTACCTCCCTAGCGCCGACCACTGCTGTATCTGGAAGTCCTTGGACACAATCCACCTGTTCCAATGGTAAGGTCTTCCTACAGGATACCCCAGCCGACTCCAGCCTCATTGAGAATTCGCGTTGGACGGCTACGGTCCAGACCTCGTCCTCGTCCTCCGCCTCGACCTTGGAACTCCTGCCAGGAGAGACCGGATACGGCATGGTGGGACTGAGCTTCGGCCCCACCCCAGATTTCCAATACCCCTCTGCAGGCCATCTCAACTTCTCGTTCATGGCGACATCATCTTGGGCTGCGTTCTCCGGGGCAATTTCCCGTAATGCCACAGCCACGGTTTCCATGTCGATAGCCGAGATTTGGTCGGCAGAGCTGACTTCCTCGGGGGCAGCCAACGGAGATCCTGGGACCGCCATATCCTCTGATGTGGTGTTGGAGAACACAGGAAACGATCCAGCAAACTTCACCATCGGATACGTCCCTAAGCCTGGATGGACCATCACACTGGGGTCTACCGCGGCGAACCTAGTGCCCTCTATGACGAATCTGTACAATGATGGTTCATCAACCCAGAACCAGCGGACAATAACGGTCACCGCCACTCCCCCGGCATCTGCAAGAGCGGATGAGACGCATCAGGTCTGGGTCTACGCCAACTCCACGGAGACTGGAGAACTGCTTGCATATGCCCCTGCCCTCTTCACCCTCACCGAAGTCATCTCGGCAGAACTCTACCCCCCTACTTCTACGGCGGTAATCACCCCTTCCCCCTCACTCGACAGCAGAGTGGGTCAGAAGACCCTGATTGCCCTGCTCAATAATACCGGAAACAAGAACGTCACCTACAATCTGTCCCTGGACAATCTTGATGAGGATAAGATCAAGGTCTGCTTCTCCGAGGAAATGCAGCCATGTGTGACCGAATCCACACTACTGGTACCAGCAGGGTCGCAGGGGATAGTCAGGATTTACTCCACGGCAGGAGCGGACTCGAGAGCCGATGAAGACCAGAGATTCTTCCTGAATGCGTCTCACGACGGCCAGTTAATGTCTACAAGTGAATGGAAGGTGCAGGTTGCCCCCGATCATGCAATACTATTCCTAGGTGCCACCAGAATGGCGGCAGCTCCGGGGAACACCCTTGACCTAGAGGTAGTATTACGAAACGACGGCAACCTCATGGAGACACTGAACCTGACGGTGACTTTCCCGGAGGGAATGACCAACTGGTCTTACCAGGTCAACGAATCCGAGTTCTCAATAGACCAGGGTGAGTCTCGTACCGTACTCCTCAGCATCACACTGCCCCCACTCAGGGACGGGGACCAGATTCTGGTAGCCGACGTAATCCACAACCTCACCATGAGAGCGGTAAACATCACCGACCCGTTCCCCACATGGCCTGCAACAAAAATGGTCGATGGAGTGGCTCAGCCCGTTCCACTGTCGGAGAGCCTGCTGGGACTTCGAAACTCGAAATCCAGGTCCTCCCAGTCTTCGATGTGGAATTGACCAAGTCCCCACAGAGGATAGCAATAGTCCCAGGGGTGGACAGGTCAATCGAATTCGAAATGGAGAACAAGGGCAACGCTCCGATCAACCTCACCATACAGTGGGAAACCATAGACACGGAACAGGACGATTCGAAGCCAGATAGGTTCGAAGTCCGAAACTCGCTAGGCTCTACAAACCTGTTCCTGCAAGTTGGGCAAACCAGCTCAATCAGCTTCGAATTCGCAATGACACACAATGACACGATCAAGGGCGAGCAAGGAACATTCATCCTGAAGAGAGTACCAGTGGACGCTGCAATGGAAATCCAGCAGAACTCCTTCCCGATCACCGTCGTCAGAGCCCAGACCGATGACATTTACACCCTGAGCGCAGATGCCGCTGGCCAGTACCAATGCGAAAACAACGACGACCCGAACTGCAGGCAGATCGAGATCCCTTGGACGGACATAAACTTCCTAGACTACTCAGATGACCCAAGGTCCTACACACTGGCATTGAACGGGGAGATGGACCCCTACGACGCATCAGTAGACCCCCCAGAACGCCTCGTACCTTCTGAACGCTACGCCGATGTTAACTGGTGGCTATACATAGACCATGACATCGATGCAGGTGCCGCTATGTGCGAACTAGCAGACATAGGTGGGAACGGAATCGAAGCCACCACGGACACTACGGAGACCTGCAACTCGGATTGGGAACTCGACGCTTCCACTCCCTATGAGGGAGGGAGCCCAGACCCCGCCCACGGGGGGACCATCGTACTCCAGGTAATTATCCCCGGAACAGACACCGCAGCAGGAGACGGATGGAACATCTACCTGCAACTAAGACACCCAGAGGAGCCCAAGACAACGGAGTACTCAACGGATCTGGTAGTCAAACTCAGGATGACAGAATCGACAGACCCCCTCGTCCACAGCATCACATTCAGGGGAGATGGGGTAGAGGGTGAGAGCACTTGGATAGACGTATCCGTGAAAAATGCAGGATACGCCGTAATGCCAACACAGTCCCAACTGAACCTCGACTGCTCGTCCACGCCCTACGCAGACGTGACGAACATGTTCGCACCATACACGATACCAGCTCTCGAGGCAAATGGGAACTTCACTGCTTCATGGGCCGTTGAACTGAATCCAATCCCATGGTACAAGTCCTCAGAGACACTGACTTGCTCCGCATACATCACCTACCCGGACATCATAATGCAGATGGGTGGAATCTTCGGCAACGTAGTAGAAAACGACGTCTTGACGGAGGACCTGTCCATTGAATCTTGGTCCACCCCAGCCGTCGAAATATCCGGTCTCCAGCTCCCGTCCGC
Organism: Marine group II euryarchaeote REDSEA-S43_B8; assembly: GCA_001629235.1. Taxonomy (GTDB): domain Archaea; phylum Thermoplasmatota; class Poseidoniia; order Poseidoniales; family Thalassarchaeaceae; genus UBA36. The sequence continues at coordinate 5,910 of LUSA01000006.1, forward strand.
ACTCCTAATCTCAGCAGTCCTACTCCTCTTGGCCGTATCGCTCATCAGACAGGGTCTGGATGAGCAAGAGAGCCGTCTGCATGCATCCTCGTACGTGGCGGCGATGGCATTCGGGGCCCTCTCGCTAACCGGTGCCTCCACAATCCTGACACTTCTTTGCGCTCTGGCCTCCATCCTGTTCGCTGGGCTCGTGGCATGGCTATCCTCCAGCGAGCTCCAGGCGATCCATGACGACAGGAAGAAGGCCAGGATCGGAACGATGGCACTGTTGGAGGACCACGACAAGGAGCAGCAGAACACCAGGAACGAGCTCCGCGCCATCATCTCCTGCTCTCCCTACGCCTTCCTTCCATTCGTACTGATCTCACCATCCCTCGCCATCGACCTGGGGGCATCGTCGCTTATGTCAATAATAGCATTCATGATCGCATCCCCCATCCTCGTGCACCTGATCCTGAGATTCCTAGACAGCTCATACGACAGGCTTTACAGTGAACTCGCTGACATAGAGCTCCGAGCCATCAGAATCAAGAAGATCCTAGGAAGGGCCGGCCAGAAGCCAGGGGGGGGCAACTGAGATGGCACGGACGAAGGCTCCCGCGACTGGAGGGGCAGAGGCCACACTCAAGCGGATCGACTACATCGAGGAAGAGGCCGAGAACATCCAATTCGCAATCTGGGCAAACAGGCCCATCGGCGCCAGGAAGATGCTTAGGGAACTATCGAAGGAGGTCGATGAGGCAGAAGGCCAGATCATGGACCTCTACAGGGCCTTGTCATCACTAGAGCGATCCCTCGAGGAGCTCGAGCAGATGTCAGAGGGCGATCGCAACGCCTGGGACCTGACGATGCTAGGCCTGCAGCACCTCAGAGAGGGGAACTGGGGGGCAGCAGCAGATTGCGTGGAGGGCGCAGTCGCATCGATGGGCAAAGACGGACTCGAGAGGTCACTGAACACCCTTGGAAGGCACCTCAACGAGATGGGTGAGCTCAGCGACATCGAGGACATAGCACTCACGCTGGTCAACCAGGGGAAGGATGCACTCGACTCCGACCTCGCGTCAGCGGCTAAGGCGTTCGAGGACGCAATCAGCGCACTCGGCCCAGTCGCAGTCAACGAGGCTGCCAGCCCCTTCCTCGTGAACAGCTTCTTCCTCTCGATAGGGACGACATGGCCGGAGGGCAAGGACCACGCCCTGATGGTCATCACGCTGGAGAACACAGGGGAGAACAACATCTCCACGATGAGGCTGGCCCCGCCAATTCCGTACGGGTGGTCCGCCTCTCCGAAGATGTGCGAGATCCCCGAGATACCCCCAGATGGTTTCATCGAGATCGGTATCGAGATCAGGCCATCCGGATCCTTCCCCTCGACAGCACTCCTCGGGAGTAGCCTGAACATCACCACCGGATACGACGTAGAGTACGGGAGCCTCAGGGTCCAGACCAGGGTCGAGAACAGGACCCCGAACCTCATGCAGGGACTCTTGCTAGACCCATGGATGCCAGAGGGCTTCGAGACGATGAGGCTCCCACTCGTGGAGAACCTTGGACCCGGGGACGTCATCCAAGTCCCCATCGAGGTACTGAACCTACGCGAGGCAGTAGGAATAGGTTCCTGATTTCCCCATCAGAACAGGATAATCAGGAACATTTTCCAGTAATATCATAAATGATTAGCATTCACAGGGGGGCACGGGTGAACACGCAATGAGCGAAGAATACCAGACAGTAGAAAGAAACCGAGAGGCAGGCTCGATCGGTATCGGAGCGATGATCGTCTTCATCGCCCTGATCCTAGTGGCCGCAGTCGCATCGACGATCATCATCAAGACCGCCGAAGAGCTGCAGCAGAACGCCGAGTCGACCAGTGACGACACTAGAAAGGAGATATCTGGAAAGGTGAACATCATCCAGATCATAGT
>LUSA01000060.1 GCA_001629235.1 Marine group II euryarchaeote REDSEA-S43_B8
ATCCGGATGCTCCAGACGTGAGTCCGGCGCACTGAGAATCGAACCAATAAGCAGCTTGTTCGGCGAAATCCCAACCCTATGCTAATTGCAGTTTGACAGTCAGCCAATACCGTGCATGTTATTTGCTCATTGATGGGACCAACTTCCTATGGCGATGGGAATGTACACTAGAGAACGAGTCCTTGCGAAGACATTCGCTTGGAGAATAATTGCAACTTTGACCGGTGCGGCGGTTGCAGGCCTCCTTACAGGAGAGATAGAGACGGCGGGATGGTTCATCGTAATCGAGTTCCCGTTGAAGATGGGTTTCTACTACTTCCATGAGAGGTTATGGGAAGCAGTGGACTGGGGCGTAGCCGATCCAGCCCCCATGGTCATCTCCGAATGAACCAGTGCTCCTTCCTCGGCGGAAGTGGCCTGTTCATCCATAGCGGTCTCCTCTCTCCTCGAGGGTGGACTTCGTTCTCCTTTGCCATCTCGTTCCACCTCTTGTAGTACTCGAACGACTTGTTGGTATCGACCTCCACGTCTCCGTACTCCTCCCCATCCACCGGCCTCGTTATCCTGACCTTCTGGAGCCAGCAGTGGGCTCCGCTGATTGGGTCGGGCTGCACGGCGTGGGTGATGTTCTGATGCACCCCCCCGTCCCTCCACCAGACCCTGTTGGTGTCGGGGTCGTCAGACTCCCAGGGACGCACCCCGGATACCGTCCTCATCCTCATCTTACCATCGCCCAAATCCTCGATCTCGACCTCGTTGGTCATGTACCGGTTACCTGAGTCCTGCTTCCTCCTCCATCTCCCGATATGGTGCGAGCAGCCGATAATCCCGGGCTTTATGCCCTCAGTAACCCAGACCTTGTCGATGAACCAGCCTATCTCGGTCTCCACCTTCAGGAGGTCGCCCTCCCCGACCCCGAGCTTGGCCGCATCGCTGGGATGAACCCACAGGGGGTTCCTGTGGGCGATTTCTGCCAGCCACTTGGCGTTGGCCGATCTCGAATGGATGTGCTGGGGGAGTCTGAAGTTGGGGAGGAGGCAGTACTCGTCCTCCTCCTGCAGGTTGTCCGGATGGACGTGGCTCATCACCCTGTAGTGGGGGATGGAGTGCTCCGGGTAGCCGAACTCCACCATGCTCTTGGAGTATATCTCCTGCTTGCCGCTGGGGGTCGGCCAACCGTCCTTCTCATGCTTGTTGTAGGTCTCCTCCTCAATCTGGAACGCACCGTGCTTCCTCATGTAACCAAGAGCGTCAGTGCCCTCCGCCTCCGCAGCCTCGGGGAGGCCCGGTACTCTCTCGAACATGTACTGGTAGTACTCGTCGATGGTGATCCTCTCGCCCTCCCTGTAGGGGCTCATGAAGTGCTCCCTGATTCCCATATTGCCATCATCGATTCTCCAAGACAACTCGTTCCAGAACTCGTCCTCCTCCCAGACCTCGCCGGGATTGACCTCGTGGGTGAACTGAACCTCCCTCCCCTCCCTGCGAGCGTACTCTCGAAGGACCGGCTGCCTGAAGGCCACCCACTTGCCGGAACTCGTGGCATAGGAGTTCACGTCGTGCCTCTCGGAGGCATGTCCCATGGGCAGGACGTAGTAGTGTACTCGGGAGGGAAGTGCAGCTCGTTCCAACCGTCCGGGTCTGGGGGCACGTCGAACAGCTCGGGCTTGAACTTGGACCAGGAGTTTGGCGAAGTCCCCCCCTCGGTTCCAACGCTGCCAGTCAGGACGTTCAGGAGGTGCAGGGTCCTGCTGACCTGCCATCCGCCTAGGTTGCCTATCGCAGCCGCCCTCCAGACGTGGGTGGCTAGGCGGCTACCGGCATTTGCCACTATCTCGCCAACCTCGATCACCTGCTCCACCGGTATCCTGCATTCCTTCGCTGCGAACTCGGGGGTGTACTGGGAGTACTCTTCCTTCAGCAGTTCGATGAATCTCTCGAAGGAACTCTCCTCATCCGGGTAATCAGCCTGAAGCCACTCCTCCCAGTTGACCCAGTTCTCGACGAAGTCCCTGTCGTACAGGTCCCTCTCTAGGATCATGCTTGCCCAAGAGAGGAAAAGGGCTGACTCCGATCCGGGCCACGTCGGGACCCAGTGGTCTGCCATTGCCGCAGTGTTGGAAAGGCGGGGGTCGATCACTACCAGCTTTGCACCGTCCATCATTCCCTCCAGAATCCTCTGGGCATGCGGGTTGAAGTAGTGCCCAGTTTCCAGGTGGGAGGAGGTTAGCAGGATCACCTTGGCGTTGGCGTGATCGGGGGATGGCCGGTCATGGCGGTGCCATAGGGCGTACCCCGTCCTCGCTCCTGCAGAGCAGATGTTGGTGTGGCTGTTGTGCCCATCAACGCCCCATGCCTTCAGGATCCTGTTGGTGTATCCCTCGTGACCCGGGCGCCCCACGTGGTAGACCACCCTGTCCTTGGCCCCGGTCTTGAGTGACTCCCTGATCTTGGTCGAGATCTCATCTAGGGCCTGGTCCCAGGATACCCTCTCCCAACCGCCCTCTCCCCTGGGGCCGACCCTCTTCATCGGGTGGAGGATCCTCTCCGTGTCGTTGATCTGGTTGATGGTTGCAGGGCCCTTGGCGCAGTTCCGGCCCCTGCTCCCGGGGTGATGGGGGTTCCCCTCGAATTTTGAGACCTGCCCGGATTCCTTGTCCACGTAGGCAAGAAGTCCGCATGCAGACTCGCAGTTGAAGCATGTAGTCGGGACTAGGGAGTATCGCTTCTCGACCATCTTGGGCCACTCGTTAGCGTCTAGCTCTACGTGATCGTGCCAGTCCTCGGGCTCCGGGAATGACTTCAGAGGCGTCTTCGCCCCGTCGGACCTCTCCCTGTCCAGGTTGGGGATTATCCTCAACCGCTGGGCGATGTCCTCGATGAATGTCTTACCCATTGGAACACCTCATAGCAACGGCTCCATCTGCGGCTTGACTACCAGCCTGTTGTCGTGTACGAGGACCCCGGCTAGGATCGCTACCCCGGCCACGATTGCGAGTGGGTCCATGAGAGCCATGGGGAAGAAAACCGCAGCCCCGATTACCAGGGTCTCCACGAGGAACTTGGCAGGAAGCCACGAGTCTTCCGACCACGACCTCGCTTTGGCCTGGCCCAGTAGCCATGCGGTGTAGACTCCGGTTAGCAGTGCCAGGGGGACTCCGGCGATTGCCAGGTAACTCAGTAGCGACCTATCCAGGTCTAGGAGCAGAACTCCCGTGCTCAGGGCAAGTACGCCACCGTAACCTGAGAGTACGTAGGCGCCCTTGACGAGCCAAGAGTCCCAATTCGGTCTCAGCATGACGTACAGGAACCTCTCCGGCCTGTCCAGGTCGATCACCAGGAGAAGCCCCGTGAGCGCGAGGAACACTATGCCGACGCCTAGGGTCATGGCCCAGAGCTGATCACTCATCTCGACCATGCCAGATAGCATGGCAAGCATGGCGACAACGTACGTGCCAGCAGCGATTCCCTTGGTCCAGATGTAGGCAGAGACCTCCCAACCCCAGAGGACTCCCTTGCTAGGCTGGTCATAGCTCCTCTTCGCCGACCCCGACTCGTCAGCCAGCCTCTCCATTACGTCTTTGATTATGGCCTGGTCACGAGGAGCAGAGCTCCTCGCCTTCTTCTCTAGTGCCAGCTGAACTATCATAGAGGTGGTATCTGCCTCTCCCAGCCTGCTCTCGGCGTACTTTGCGAAGTGACCGACTCCGAATGCCTGCTCGGTCCACATCCCAGAACCGGTCAGCTCCGTTGCCTTCGGGTCAAGCATCTCCTCACTAGCATCGATGTAGTATAGATTGGGCTCTGCACCGGACTCGGGCTTCCTGACGGTCGTGTTGTGAGTGGCAACTAGCTGCGAGATTGCAGATTCCGGATCGCTGAGGTCCCCGGAGACTATCGACTCCGTGGGGCAGACGATCACGCATGCCGGTTCGTAGGAATGCTCTATCCTGTGGGCGCAGTAGTTGCACTTAGCTGCAGTCCCCTTGTCTGGATCGATGTAGAGGGCGTCGTAGGGGCATGCCTGCATGCAGGACTTGCAACCGATGCAACGATCGTCATCGAAGTCCACGATTCCGTCGCTTCTGGTGAAGAGGGCAGTCGTGGGGCAAATCTTCGTGCAGGGAGAGTCCTCGCAGTGATTGCACCTGTGGACGCTAAACTCCCTAGTTGAATCGGGGAAGGTCCCTTTCTCGATGTACTTGACGTGGGTCCTGTTGACGCCAATCGGCACGTCATGCTCTGACTTGCATGCCACCGTGCAAGCGTGGCATCCGATGCAAGTCTGGTTGTTGATTACGAATCCGTAGTTCACCACTGACACTGCGAAGGGGTACGACGCAAAATGGTTCTGTGTCAGCTAATTAGCATGCCAAGAATTGATGCTCCCGCCAGCCACGCCCCTGCCATCGAGCCAACATTGCCAAGTGCAGTTACCAGCAGCACCCTCCCCACTCTGTTTTTCCAGAATAGCGAGGTCTCGTCTAGCTTGAGGAAGTCCTGGGCGTCCTTTCCAGTCGGGGAGGCCACCTTCAGCTGGGTGTAGCCCGCGAACCAGCCTGCTGCCAAGGTCGGATTGAGTGAGGTGATTGGTGAGGCTACCGCTCCAACCAGTATGGAGAGCGGGTGGCCCCTAGCAATTAGCACGCCCAGCCCAGCGAGTAGGGCATTGAGGACGAGCCAAGTTTGGGCAGTCTGCTTGAGCTCCTCCATTTCCCCGTTGTAGGCCATCCACCCCACAGCCCCTAGAAGGAAGACGGGTATGGCTGCCATCAGTGCGATCGGCCAAACAGACTTGGGCGGCTCCTCAGATAGCTCCGCTAGTCTCGAGGTAGTCTCCATCGCAGGCTCGCCTAGGTTTTGGACAACTCCGCTGAGATGACCCGCTCCAATTACTGCCAGTACCTTCCCCTTTCCTCGAATCTGCTGAACCCTGCCAGCCAGGAATGCATCCCTCTCGTCGATGAGAACCTCGCCAGCTCTGGGGGCGACCTCTCTGGCTTCCTCCATCATGCTGCTCAGGAGATCGGAGTTGCCTAGGACCTCGTCTATGGAGACCTCTTCATCGTCTTCCTCCCACAGGAGTGCATTGAGTATCCTCCATTTCTCAATCATGCCCATCTTCCTCCATGCTCTTCTTAGCGTGATTACAACGTCCCTGTCGATCATCTCCACTGGGATGTCCGACTCCTCAGCTGCGTTTACCGCCGCTAGGAGCTCCGCTCCGGGTTTCTCTCCAGAGGAAATACCCATCCTTCTTTGCTGAGCGGCTAGAGCAGACTGTAGTAGTATCATGGCCGACCTCCCCTCCTTGATTATCTTCAGGAGGTCCTCCGAGTCTAGTGACTCTGGCTCAGTCAATGCAGCCATCCTGGAAGGGCACAGCTCCACTGCAACCAGGTCAGGCCCCCACTCTTCTATTTGATTTCGAACCAGTTCCACCGACTCGCTACTGACATGTGCGGTTCCCAAGATCCTCAGCCCGTCATCAATTTCGACGATATTGTTGACACTCATCTGATCACCGCACTGCCTTCATGGCCTTGAACGAGTCCGAATGCTCAGCCACATCGTGGACTCGAATGATATCCACTTCCTTCTCAGGAGAGATCGCAGCGACACCTAGAGTCCCGGCTAACCTATCTTCACTGTCCTCCCTCCCTAGGAGGTCCAGGAACATGCTCTTCCTGCTTACTCCCCACATCAGGCTCATCCTTTCATCTGGGACTATTGATCTGCCTGAAGATAGTAGGGCGATGTTGTGTTCCAGGGTCTTACCGAACCCAATTCCCGGATCAGCCACGATTTGACTCGGTTTCACTCCTTCATCCATGAGCGAATCAGCAACATCGGCGAGGTATCCCCTAACCTCTTTGACAACGTCGTCGTAGCTCGGGTCATCCTGCATGTTCTCTGGTAAACCTCGCATATGCATAATGCAAACGGGGCAATCGTGCTCAGAAACTACACTCAGCATTCCTGGATCGCTCATAGCAGAGACGTCGTTCACCATATCAGCCCCTGAATTCAGA
>LUSA01000061.1 GCA_001629235.1 Marine group II euryarchaeote REDSEA-S43_B8
CTCCGGTCCCACTGGAGGAAATTGACGAGGCTGCAATCCAGGCAAAGATGTCAGAACTAGAGGAATCAATGCACTCCATCTCAACTAAACTGTATGAAGCCGCGGCTGCAGAGATGGCCGAGGAGAAGGAAGAGAGCGGTGACGATGGAGTCGTTGATGCAGACTTCGAGGTCGTTGACTCCGAGGAAGAAGAGGACTGATCAATCATCGGTAATCAGTCTGTGTAGGGTCCTGACGTGGACACCTGATGTGCCATACTGGAAGAGGGGGTTCGCCCCTTCAGAACGAGCCTTAGATCCAGGTCCCCATGCAGTTCCAGCGATATCTAGATGCACCCAAGGAATCTTCTCTGCATCCTCCTCGAATCCCCTAGTTGGAACAAAGAACTCTAGGAATGATGCAGCAGTGTTAGAGGAGCCAGCCCTGCCTCCAATCGAGCCGTTCCTGATGTCAGCGAATGCAGAGTCGGTCATGTACTTGCGGAACTGAGCGTTAAGAGGCATCCTCCAGACAGGCTCGCCGCTCCTCTTTGCAGCTGCTTTGAGCCTCTTTGCAATCTCCTCATCGTTCGCCCACATTCCCGATATCTGGTTCCCTAGGGCAACAACCACTGCTCCGGTAAGTGTCGCAAGATCCACGATGTATTCTGGGTCTAACTCGCCCGCCTTCCATAGTCCATCAGCCAGAACATTCCTGCCTTCGGCATCCTCTATTTTCTGCCTAATCTCATCCTCGGAAAGTGAGGTTTGGCTCTCTATCTTGAGCGATTGTTCGGTTCCTGTTCCCAAGTCCTTAGCGGAAACGTTGACTATCCCATTTGCATCTATATCGAATGTTACCTCAATCTGCGGGATCCCCCTTGGTGCAGCTGGAATCCCCATCAGGTGGAATCGACCCAAGGTTATGTTGTCCTTAGCAAACACTCTCTCACCTTGCAATACGTGTACCTCTACGGCAGGTTGGTTATCTGCTGCCGTGGAGAAAGTCTCAGACCTACGAGAGGGGATGGTGGTGTTTCTCTCTATCATCGTTGTAGTAACCCCTCCCAGAGTCTCGATTCCCAGAGTGAGGGGCGTGACGTCCAGAAGTAGCACATCCGTGACTCCCTCGTCTCCAACGATGATTCCAGCTTGGAGGGCAGCGCCCATAGCCACTGCCTCATCGGGGTTTATTCCTTTGAATGGAGCCTTACCGACCTCCTTCTCAATCGCTTGTTGAACAGCGGGAATCCTAGTTGAACCGCCTACTAGCAGGACCTTGTCGACATTTCCCTTCTTGATTGAAGCATCCTTCATTGCCTGACGGGTCGGAGACATAGTCCTCTCAACAAGAGATGCTGTAAGCTTCTCAAACTTCGAACGAGACAGGGACATATCTAGATGCTCTGGCTGACCATCTATCATTGTGATAAATGGGAGATTAATCTGGGTGGATGGTGTGGCGGATAGTTCTATTTTGGCCTTCTCGGCGGCTTCTCTGATCCTGCTCATTGCCTGTAGGTCCTTCTCTAGTTCTATTCCAGTGGATTTCTTGAACTCGGAGACTATCCAATCCATAACCGCCTCATCGAAATCGTCACCACCGAGTCTGTTATCGCCGCTAGTTGCTTTCACCTCTATCTGAGGCTGACCGTCGACCTGGTAAATCTCGAGAATGGACACATCGAAGGTACCTCCCCCCAGGTCATAAACCAAGACCGTCTGGTCTTCTTCCTTGTCGACTCCGTAGGCCAGTGCTGCGGCAGTCGGCTCGTTGATTATTCTGAGAACCTCTAGTCCTGCAATCCTACCCGCATCCTTGGTTGCCTTTCTTTGTGCATCGGAGAAGTACGCTGGGCAAGTGACTACAGCTTGCTTGACCTCGGTACCCAAATATTCCTCTGCATCTGACTTCAGCTTCTGAAGAACGAATGCCGATATCTCCTGAGGCGAATAGTTGTCCCCGTCTATTTCTTGCACCCAATCTGTCCCCATCTCTCTCTTTACGGAAATTATTGTCCTCTCAGAGTTAGTCACGGCCTGCCTCTTGGCAGTGACACCTACCAGCCTCTCCCCTTCCTTCGTGAAGGCGACTACGCTGGGAGTGGTTCTGGAGCCCTCCGAGTTCGGTATTACTACCGCTTTTCCTCCTTCTATAGTTGCAACACAACTGTTTGTCGTTCCTAGGTCAATTCCAATTACTGCTGATCCCATTTCTATTTCTCCTGATTTTTTCTCAAACTACTTCAGTTCGAATGTCATGTCCAGTATACCGTTGTTAATTTCCCACTGGAAATCTCCAGAGGAGGCGTGTGGAAGTACGAAGTTCCTGAATGGTCTAATCTGATTCTTCCTTAGCAATTGCAGCACCTCTCCTCCACCTGTTAGGCTGATTTCGAGGTTATCCCGATCTATATCCTCGTACCTGGAAACATCGATAGTGACGTACATCTTGTTTTCCTTGATGTATACATCATCGGAAGAAATTGAGTTGTCCTCGTCTGAATTATTTCTTTCGTCGACGTCTACTCTGACCTCCGAGACTGATGGCTTGATGTGAATATCCACTCCCATCTTCTTCAGAAACTCGCCAAGACCCTGGGGGCCACTCAGCATAGATTCGAAGTTCTTCATGAACTCCTCGGGATCAGAATCTACTCCTAGCTTGACCTCGTCCATAGAGACTTTCTTTGGGTCAATGCCCAGCTGTTCAAACTGGTTCCTTACTTGCTTAATCAGAGATCTTAGCACATCAACGTCTACTGGCATACCCATTCGCTCGAACATTCGGACCATTTCATCCATGGCCTCTTCATCGAAATCGTCCCAATTTTCTTCTGTCATTGTATCACTAGTTAACCTTGAGTTGTATAGTGCGAGACAGGGGAGGTATTTGAATCAAACGGGAGGAGGTTGACCGAAATCGACCTAGAACCCGATGATTGTATTGAAAACGGGGTCTTCAGTGGCCATTGCACCATGGTAGACTCAGATTACGATTTGGCTATTGAGGATACTGATAGAATACATGGAAGAACCGCGCTAGTAAACAACGTCAGGGCTGCTTCATCTCTAGCCGGAGCGATTCGCTCTACGCTAGGACCCAAGGGCCTCGATAAGATGCTTGTAGACGCTGACGGATCCGCATTGGTGACCAACGACGGGGTAACTGTTCTGGAGACAGCCAATGTTGAGCATCCCACGGCTAGGATGTTGATCGATGCCTCTTCGTCGCAGGATCGTTCTGCGAGGGACGGAACCACCACCACGGTCCTATTGATTTCGGAGATGCTCCAGAATGCCCTGGAATTGGTGAGGATGGGAGTACATCCATCAATAATTGTCAATGGATACTCCTTGGCGCTCGATGAGGCTATTTCAGAGATTTCAAGAGTTTCGAAGACCTCCGATCAGAGTCAGAAATTCCAAGTTATTCGAACTTCACTACAAGGAAAAGGAGATTCATCGTTATGCGATATCTTGGCCGATTTAGCAATCGAGGCTGCAGATTCGCTAATTGATTTAGGAAATGGAGACGATATTGAGAGGATGTTTGTGAAACGTCTCCAGATTAAGGAAGGCGGAGTTATGGATAGCTCATTAGAAAGAGGGTTGATGTTGCTAAAGTCGAGAGTCGATATATCCACTGAGGCTAATGCTGATGGAGGCCGTATAGCGATTATCGATGGCGGCCTAGATAAGCAGAAATTAGAGATCGACGCGTCAATCGAGATTAGTAGTCCGGGGACTCTCCAGGATTTCCACAGAAGATCAAGGCAGAACTTGCGAAAGCAAGTGGATCACCTCGAGGCCTTGGGAGTTGATTTGCTGGTTGTAAGAGAGGGGATTGATGACGAGGCAGTTTCCATGCTCACGGATTCCGGAATTACTGCATACAGGAGGTTCGAGAGGGGGGATATGGACTTGCTTTCCCGGATTACTGGTGCAACGCCAATCAGAAAGGCTGAGGATTTGAGCGCAGATGACATCGGGAGCTACTCGAACAGGTCAGAAGAGGTCGTCTCCGAAGTAAAGCACACACTCATTGAGGGCTTAGGAGGAGGCATGACTCTGGTCATTAGGGGGTCGACTCCGGAGATTAGGGATGAGGCGATTAGGATTTTCGATGATGCAATTGGAGTTGCCCACCGACTCAACAGCAAGCCCGGAGTCCTTCCCGGTGGAGGGGCTATTCAAGCACACCTAGCTAGTCATCTTAGAGCGTTCTCGCAGACTCAGTCCGGGAGGGAACAGCTTGCGATAGAGGCATATGCCTCTGCTCTGGAGTCTATTCCTAGGATTCTCGCTGAGAATGCGGGAAGGGATCCTGTGGAAGTCATCCTCTCCTTGTCTGCTGACCAGAAGGATAGCGGTGCGTGGGTTGGCTTCAACCTGCAAAGTGGCAAAAACTGCGATATGGAAGAGCTGGGTGTTCTGGACACGGAATTCGTAGTTAGTAACGCTCTGTCTGGGGCCACGGAGGCTGCAATCAGCGTTCTAAGAATCGACGATGTCCTCTGGGCCAGGACGGACCCAAGTACACCAGATTGGGAGAGTTCAGAGGACTAGCTCCCGGAAATTCCTCTGAGCATCTCGTCGACCATCGACTCTAGGTCGAAGCGAGGGTTCCACCCCCACTCTCTCTCGGCCAACGTCCCGTCTATTGAGTCGGGCCATGAGTCAGCATACTCCTGTCTTACATCCGGAACGAAGTCGCAGGTGAACCCTTCAACTCGATCTGAAATTGCATTTGCTAGTTCCTCCGCCGAGAATGAGAGGCAAGGGATGTTGTAACCTGCCCTCGAATCGCCCAGAAGACCGTCGTCTGCATCCATGAGCTTGAGCGTGGCATCGATTGCATCATCCATGTATAGCATTGGGAGACGCGTGTCTGCTCTGACGAAGCATTCGTAATGCCCAGAATCGAGAGCTGCATGGAATATCTCTACTGCATAGTCAGTAGTGCCGCCTCCGGCAGGGGCCTTGTAGGAAATGAGTCCTGGATACCTAATCCCCCTAGTATCGACTCCGTGACTTCTTCTGTATTCCCTGGCTAGAGCCTCTCCGCTAACCTTCGTCTCACCATAGACAGTAGTAGGATTGAGAGGTGCATCCTGAGGAGGATTCTTGGGGGCGTCAGGACCGAAAACAGCGATGGACGAGGGTGCATACACCCTCAGAGAGCACTCCCCTGCATTTATCCGGATTCCTTTCACCAGTCGCAGAAAGAAGTGCAGCTAGATGGTATACTGTTCCTATTCCCTCTCGCTTGCAAATTGCCGAAATAGCATCTGTGTCCATTACGTCAAGAGGGATATAGGGGCCTTCTTCAATCGATGAGTGGCCATCTGATTCCCTGATATCCGATGCGATTACCGAGTCTTTCCCATGTTCCCTCCTAAGGGCTTGGACAAGGTCAGTACCTATCTGTCCCAGGGCCCCGGTAACAAGGACCCTGTCGCCGTGTACGCCCGACATGTGCTAGCCGTAATTCTGACGATACTTGAAATTAAAGAAGGGCGAAACAGGAACTTATGTGCCAATGTTGATAGGGGATGGGCAAGTGATTCAGACCCCGTTGATGAGATGAAGTATGTCGTTGTGACGGGTGGAGTGCTCTCCGGATTGGGCAAAGGAGTGACTGCTAGTAGCATAGGAGTCCTGCTCAAAAGCGCTGGACTGAGGGTAACTGCAGTAAAAATAGATCCCTACCTCAATGAGGATGCTGGAACAATGAGTCCCTTCGAGCACGGAGAGGTATTCGTTCTAGACGATGGAGGTGAAGTAGATCTAGACCTCGGCAACTACGAGAGATTCCTAGATGTGTGCCTAACCAGAGATAACAACATCACAACAGGGAAGGTGTACAACAAGGTGATTCAGAAGGAGAGGCGCGGGGACTACCTAGGAAAGACCGTTCAGGTTATCCCACATATCACCAATGAAATACAGGATTGGATAGAGAGAGTGGCCCATACACCGAGCGATGGAAACGGGAAGGAGCCCGATGCTTGCGTAATCGAGCTAGGTGGAACAGTCGGCGATATTGAAAGCGCCCCCTTTGTCGAAGCTCTGCGACAGTTCCAATTCAGAGTAGGGCAGGAGAATGTATGCTTCGTTCACGTGAGCCTGATCCCCGTTATGGGCCCAGTAGGGGAACAGAAGACGAAGCCTACTCAGCACACGGTTAAGGAACTGAGAGGGCTTGGTATCAATCCACATATGCTGGTTTGCAGGTCCAAGAGCCCGCTAATCGACGAAACTCGTAACAAAATCTCTGCATTCTGCCACGTCCCCCCAGAAGCGGTCGTCTCTGCACATGATGTTTCCAACATCTACCAGGTTCCAATAATGCTCGAGTCGCAGGGGGTAACAAGTATGCTAGCAGATAGGTTTGGTTTCGAAATACCTGCCAAGAGGAAAGTGCTCGATGATTGGAAGGAGCTGGCAGATCACGTTGACACTTTGGATGATGCGGAGGAAGTACACATCGCAGTAGCAGGCAAGTACACGGATCTGGCTGACTCTTATCTGAGTGTCATTAAGGCTCTCCAGCATGCCTCCTTCAAGGTCAATAGGAAGCTTGTGATCGACTGGATCGAGTCGTCTGCACTGGATGGGGATGGTTCCTGGTGGATTCGGCATCATGGGGATTGAGGGGAAAATAAAGGCGGCTGAATATGCGAGAGAGAACAAAATCCCATACCTCGGTGTCTGTCTTGGACTGCAGGTAGCTACAATCGAATTCTGCCGCAATGTGCTCGGTATGGAGGGAGCCAACTCTACTGAGTTCGATGAGGAACCAGCCCATGCAGCTGTTGTATTCATGCCCGAGATTTCCAAGACCCATATGGGAGGGACTATGAGATTGGGGACGAAGCCTACCCCGTTCCTTGTGGATGATTGCAAAATTAGGAGGTTGTATGGCGGGGAAGGGCACGTAGATGAGAGACACAGGCATAGATACGAGGTAAATCCTGAGCTGATAGGAGATATCGAGGAGGCTGGCCTAGTCTACGTAGGAAAGGACGAGACGGGGGAGCGTTGTGAGATAATGGAGCTTGATGGGCACCCATACTATGTTGGCACTCAGTACCACCCAGAATTCAAGTCCAGGCCAGATCGTCCTAGTCCACCTTTCCTAGGCCTTCTGATGGCCGCATCTGGAATGGAAATCTAATCCACTGAGACAGGTAGAATGCGGGTTGTCCTGTATCCCTGAAGCACCTTCATGTATCTCATCGAGGAGAATCTCTCATCCAGTCCCTCATCTCCGGTCTCAATCCTAAGTTTCCTTACCGTGAGTAGCTTAGCTGGAGTAAGTACGCCAAGAATGTTTTCGATTCCAATTGATTCCAGTACAGCTGGAGATAGTTGCAGGTTCCCTCTACCGATTAGGAAACCCTGACCCCCCATAGGGGACAATAGGAGAGTTGTCGGGCCTTCATGAGAACGCAAGATGGATAGTATCCCTGACTCATCTAGGTCGGTACCCACTTGTTCGCTACCCATGGTAGCGTCAATACCCAGAGTCGTCAATTCGAATCCGTTGTTTTCGCCAATCGCCCTCAAGGTCCCTCCCGAGCCCCAGATGATTAGATGATCCTCGCTAACTAGTGATTCCCGTATGTGCTCTGAAAGGCCTACGACAACGTCATCCTCCGACTCTGTCTGCACAAGTTCCTTCGATCCTTGCATCCACCTAGGGGAATTAGGGGAGAAGGCCTCTGCATAGAGCCGAACCACCCATTTGCCCTCCCTGTACAAATCCTCGTCCAGGTCCAGTACTTCTGTACTAGAAACCAACAAATCTCCGTTAATCCACGAGGACAAAACCTCTGCCGCTCCCTTCGGAGAGCTAGCGAAGCATCCGGAATGCATCTTTACCCCGGATGGGACCCCTATCACGGGTATTTCGGAGGACTCTAGCATGGAAAGCGAAGCCACAATGTCCCGGGTCGTCCCGTCTCCACCGGAGTAGACGAGCAAATCTATTCTCGAACCTACCATTGCTCCGACCGCATCCTCCGTATCCGATGCGGATGTGGTTCCTTTGGACTGGTGAGCTTCAACTATTACGGCTGCTTCCATCTCATTCGGAATCCAGTCAGTCCCCATCCTCCCTCTACTAGTTACCCATTCCAAGTCAACGTGTCCTCCCCTGTGGATTTTCGAGAAATACTCCAGCATCGACTTCAATCTAGGCCCTGACCTATCCTCTGCTCCTCTTGACCTTGCCAATTCTGCCTGTCCATCTGAACCCTTCAGACCTAGCCTCCCCCCGAGTCCGGCGTCTGGGTTTGCAAGCAGCCCAATGCGCACCATGTTCATCCCAGAGGGGAGGTGTTCTTATCGGTTCACGCTTGGGGAATATATCATGAGACTAGTAGTAGCGCTGGGTGGAAACGCTCTCCTGAAGAGGGGCGAGGAGCAAACGTCCGAGAACCAGAGGAGGAACGTCAGGGAGGCGTGCATGGAGCTTGCACCACTAGCGAAGGAGCACCAACTGGTTATCACCCATGGGAATGGCCCACAAGTAGGACTCCTGGCCCTACAATCCGCATCGTACAAGGAGGCGGAGGAATACCCCCTAGATGTTCTGGGCGCTCAGACAGAGGGGATGCTGGGTTACGCAATACAACAGGAGCTGGGTAACCTCCTGCCGACTGAGAGTTCGTTAGCTACTATACTTACGATGGTGGAGGTCGATCCAGATGATCCGGCCTTCGAAAATCCCACCAAGCCAATTGGTCCGATTTACAGCGAGCATGAGGCTAGGAGAATCTCCGAAGATAAGGGATGGTCTATTTCGAAGGATGGAAGCAGCTGGAGGAGAGTAGTCCCCTCTCCCGAACCACACAGGATCTTCGAGTTGCGTCCTATTCACTGGCTCTTGGAGAAGGGGGCGATTGTGATTTGCGCTGGTGGCGGGGGGATACCAACAGCGTACAATTCTGAAGGATCACTAGAGGGTGTGGAAGTGGTAATTGACAAGGACAAGGCCAGTGCCTTACTGGCAAGGCAGTTGGGAGCAAGGCTGCTGATCCTGGCTACAGACGCAGATGGGGTATACCGGGACTGGGGTACTGAAAGCCAGGAGTTGATACAGGCCACCACGCCTGAAGAGCTGTCTCTTAT
>LUSA01000062.1:0-9884 GCA_001629235.1 Marine group II euryarchaeote REDSEA-S43_B8
GTCCCAACCCGCCTCCTCGAACTGGGTCTGGTTCCACGCCATCGCAGCCCTGGTGTACCAGAGCAGCAGGTCTACCCCCAGAAGCTCCACGTCCCCGTTCGGCATCCTTGAGATTTGGTCGGGGTCATCGGGACCGTGGGAGTTCATGTTCCTCCTGACATCCTCTATTGCCTGGATTACCAGTGGGTTGGTGATGTTGCCCTCGACCAGCACGTAAGCAGGCTCGCCCTCATCGCTGAAGCGGTCGTTGATCATGCCAACCCCCACTGCCAGGTCGGAGTCCGCCTCCACGAAGTCCTCCACTTGGAAGTCCCCCTCCAGCGAGAGCATGATTGGGGCAGCCAGAGCAGTGAGTATCAGTGAGGCAAGGAGGACCACCGGAGCGAATCTGGCTGACTGGGAGGCTAGGTTGGATAGCCAGGAGCTAGGTATCATGTGGACTACATCGAGCGGCTCTTCATCCAGCCTACCCTTGGACTCCAGCCAGTTGTCGATGTCGAGCCTGGTGAGGGGCACCCAGAGCCCGGTGAGGAAGAAGGCGCAGAACCCCCCTACCCCCGCCTCTATCCCGAAAGATCTGAGGGCGGCTATACTTGAGGTCATGTTAGCCATGAACGCCACGATCGTGGTGACAGAAGTGAGCATGATAGCCAGTCCGACCTTGCTGATCGCCTTGTGCACTGCCTGTTCCGAGGAAGCCCCTCCTCTGCGCTCCTCCTTGTACCTGTGAAGGCTGTGTAGGCTGTCGTCGATTTCCAAAGCCAGTATCAGTATGGGAAGCAGGTTGGAGAACTGGGACCTGAAAATGAACTCATATCCAGTGGCCTTACCCAGGACTATCGCCCAGCCGATTAGCCCGTACATCCACACCAAAGACAGAGCCAGGCTTGTACCAACTATCGCGACATCGGACACCCTCCTGAGGCTGGCCCAGAGCAGGACCATGATCGCTACTCCCATCAGGAGGAGTAGGTGAGCGCTGGAGAGGAGCTCTCGGTTGATTTCTACGTTGATTGCCTCCGCGAACATCAGGGAGACGATCGAATCGTCGGACTCGCGTAGGTCCTCCTCGAGAGAGAGATATAGCCACTCGACAGAGCAGAGCTTCTGCCCTTGCGCCTCCCTCTCCCTGCAGAATTCTACCGAGTTCCGTACGGGGTCGGTCTCTAGCTCCAGCCCGTTCCTCTCGTATCCGAACTGCGAGGTTGCGTTCTTCCAAGTGAAGGTCCAGCCGTTCCTCTGCATCTCATCGCGATCGAAGTTCACGATCAGCCATGCGGCTGACGCCGACCAGCGTCCCCTCTCCCAGTTGTCCGAAACAAGTGACCCGTTCTCGGAGATTCGATGTCCCACTGGCCCTACGACCAATCCATCCTCGTCTGGTAGGAAAGCCCTGTCATTGGATAGGAATCTCAGGAATGCTCCGTTGCTGTTGTTGGCCATCCTATGTGCGGCTAGGTCTATGTGGTCCTGGGTTAGGTTTGGATCATCGAAGGTCAGACACTCCAACTCTCCGCAATCGCTCCAATTCGTCGGGGCCGGATCCGTGGATGCCTCGATGTCCAGGGTTGCAGACAGCTTGTATGGGTCTATCCTGGGTTTCGTCAGTGAGGACTCGTTCGCCATGAATGTCCTGAACTCTGTTGCTAGGTCCAGGATCCCGAAGGTGGGATCGCCCGATATCTCCGAGGCCAGAGGGAGGTAGAACTGGGAGATCTCGCTAGAACGCAGAGTGTCCGCATCAGTGTCTATTTCTCTCAGGACAGTGAGGTTCAGGATTCCACCCCGAGGATCTGTGACACCCCCTCCAACTCCGGGATACGCCGCGATCATGTCGACATCCGAGTCAGGATCGCCTACGTACGCTGGGTCCCTGACAAAGATCCCGAAGCCCCAGATGTTGCCAGCGGCAGTGAACTCGTCTCGTAGAACCTGATTCGCCTCCAGTTCTGGCGATTCCATATCGTAGGACTCAATGTCTATCGGTTCGAAGGAGGCAATGATTCCGGGAATCATGAGAACCGAGACTACCAAAACGAGGAAGTGTACCTTTTTCCTTCTAGGAATGAGATAGTCCGCTAGGCCTTCGAAACTTCTCATGCAACGCCCTGAGAATCTCTTTATTTGACTGATTGTATCTCTACAGTCCGGCATCTCTGAGGCTGTTGAGTGCCTCGACCTGTGACTCAGACAGTTCCTCTGGCTCTGAGAGAGTGAACTCCACGTCGAGTGCGCCACCGGCGTGGCCGTGCCCCTGCAAACGTCTCCTGTCCCCTATTCTCGTCCCCTTGGGAATCTCGATCTGGAGCCTCTTCCCAGAAGGAGTGGTGATCCTGACTTTCCCCCCTAATGATAGCATGGAGTATGGAATTCGAACTTCTTGGATCAAACGTCCATCCTCCCATCGCCGACCCTCCTCAGCATCCAGGCGCACTGTAATCAGGAGGTCTCCTGAGTCTCCCTCTGGGTGCTCATGACCCATTCCCTTGAGGCGCAGTTGATGGCCATGCTCAGCGCCCTTCGGAACTTTGACTGTAATGGTGCTCCCCTTTGTCTGAATCCCCGTTCCTCCGCACGTTGAGCATCTTCTGGAAGTGCCGAAGCTGGAACCATCGCAATCTGAGCACCTCCTCATCCTCCTATGGCTGAATTTGACCTCGGTTCCGGTCAAAGCCTGTTCCAATGTGATGTCCAAACCAGCCTCGATGTCTGCTCCCTTGGTTGTCTTCTTTGGTTCTCTAGGGCCCCGGTTCGAGCTATCGAACCTGAATCCTGAACTGGGCTGTTGGGCTCCCCTGCCACCCATGAACTGAGAGAAAATATCACCTATATCCACGCCTCCACCGAACGGGGAGCGCGTTCTCCCACCCTGGAACATCTCTTCCATCCTCCTCTGCTGGTCATACTCGCTTCTTCCTTCCGCGGTCCCAATCTTATCGTATGCAGACTGAATGGACTTGAACCTCTCTTCTGCTGCAGCATCTCCCGGATTTCTATCGGGGTGATACTGCCGGGCTAGCTTCCTGTAAGCCCTCTTTATCTCTGCATCAGAAGCATCCTTGGACACATCGAGTGTTCTGTATGGGTCCCCCGTCATGCCAGTTGTCACCAAGGCATCGTCCTTCAACCTGATGAGTGAGGAGGACGCACCGATGTTCTAATCATTGGTGCCTGACTAGGACAACCATGGGAGTTGGCTGGGCCGTTTTCAGAAACTATGCTGGACATGCGAAGGAGATACTAGGGGACGTGACTGACTATCCGAGGTTCTTCCTGATGCCCCCCTCCGCGATGGTAGAGGCGACTGAAGCTGGAGAGAATGTTGTGACTCTTCTTAAGCCGGACGAGCACATAGACCATGAAGTTGAGATGGTCTTCAGGTTGGGAGAGGATCTTACTCCAGTACAGATGTGTGTGGGGATTGACACGACTAATAGGACCCGCCAGACCATGGCAAAGAAGGAAGGGTGGCCCTGGCTCGAGGGAAAGGGTTTCAGAGGGTCTGGAGTACTTGGAACCTGGACTGACTGGGACGAAAGGCCGATGGAGATAGGCCTGTCATTGAACGGTGAGAATAGGCAACTAGCCTCAACAGAGACCATGGTTCACTCGGTTGAGTCCTTGTTGGAGCATCTCAACAACTGGTACGACCTAGAGCCGGGGGATCTGGTATGGACGGGGACTCCGAAGGGAGTTGGTCCAATGAGCCCGGGCGATTCAGTGAGTGCCTGGATGGACAATTCGGAAGGAGACAGGATCAGCGTACTGAATGCAGTATGCGAATAGGGATTTCAGGAGTGCTAAGATGGACTCCGGCACTAGGAGAATCACGAATACGTGGTTAATTGGAGAGGGTGGATCCGCCAGCAGAGGGGACTTCCTGCTACACAGCAATGGATCTGTGTCAGATAGCAAAGGTGACGAGGACGTAATCGAGACTATCGATGGTAAGAGTCGCTTGATAACCCGCTCATTGCAGAACTGGCACACGCATCTCGGGATGATTCTCAATCGAGGAATGGGAGAGGGTTTGCCTCTTATGGAGTGGTTGGAAACAGCGATTTTTCCCGTCGAGAAAAGACTTACGAGTGAGCTGGTGGAGATCGGAACAAGAGCTGCTGCTGCAGAGATGATTGCAACCGGTACAACCTATGCTTGTGACATGTACTACTACACTCAGACCGTTGGTGAGACACTAGCAGAAACAGGTGTCAGAGCGACGCTATGCGGGCCAATTACTGATGGTTTAACACCCAACTTCAAGCCGGGTTCGGGAGATGCTTTGCGCCATATGGAGAGTCTGATCACCGACCCTTCCCCATGTCCTGGTAGAATCGAATACGGGATAGGCACACACTCAGTTTACGTCTGTGACGAGGAGATACTTCGCAAGGGTTCAGAGCTAGCGAAAAAGACAGGATCACTGTTGCACATACATACTTCTGAGACTAGGAAGGAAGTGGCTGACTGTCATGCCAAACACGGCATGTACCCCATTGAGTATCTTGACTCTCTTGACTACTTCCAGGACGCAGAAAGCGGAGGTACGGTTTGCGCCCATTGCGGCTGGGTCACCAAGAAAGAGATGAGGATTCTTGCCGGGCACGGGGCTCACGCTGTACACTGTCCAACCTCGAATCAGAAGTTGGCATGCGGAGGTACCATGTCGTATCCCGCGATGAAGGAGGCGGGAGTAGACGTTAGGCTTGGAACCGATGGTTCAGCAAGCAATAATTCACTGGATCTGAGAGCCGAGGCCAAGGCTGCTAGCCTTGTACAGAGGCACGATCACTGGGATGCTAGGATTCTCGGACCTGAACAGACCTGGGATCTGGCAACAAAGGGGTCACAGGACTGGATTACATGGGACCTTTCGGACATCAGGATGAGGCCGTTTGGAAGGGACGGGAGGAGGTTGCTATCAAATCTGATCTACTCTGGGGCTAAGGTCCTGGACGTATTGGGATGGGAGGACTTTGACTCTCGACGAGGATTTGGTTGCCGAGGAATTGGAAGAGTCCGTCACCGAGTACTACCAAGAAGTTTGACTCAAGGGTGGAATAGGAACGCTGCAGCAAGTACTCCGTAGGATGATAGGAGCATGGCTCCTTCCAACCAGTTAGATTTCCCATCTGCTGCAATCGAGTTGACGATTAGCACCGCTAGGAAGGCCGAGACTGTCTCGAGGGTGCCAAACTCGAAGGTCAGTGGAACACCGAGTGCCCATGCGATGATTACCATCAGGGGAGCGATGAAAACTGCAATCTGGGTCGAGGATCCCATAGAAATCGCGAAGGAAAGGTCCATCTTGTCCTTACCAGCGACTGTGACTGCGGTAAAGTGCTCTGCAGCGTTTCCGAACAGCGGAAGAAGTATGACGCCGATGAAAAGGTGGGGAAGTCCGAAGTCTTCTGCAGCATACTCGACGGAGTGAACAAGGATCTCGGCCATCCACGATACCAGGACGGTCGCAACAACCAGCAGGATGATTGAGTCTCGTTGTGTCATTTCCGGTTCTTCGTGGTGAGAGCCGTCCGTAGCGAAAAGGTGTACATGGGTCCGGAATTGGAAGAGCAGGAACAGACCATAGACCAAGAGCAGGATTGCCGCGGCGATATGGCTTAGATCCAGAAGTCTGGAGTCTCCCCCCTCACCCCCAACCGAAGAGTGGAATACCGTCGGAATGACCAGGACAATCATTGAGAGGAGGAGGAGGGAGCCGTTGGAGCTAACTTGGGTCTCGGAATATTTCTGCTCTGAATGATGGATTCCCCCCCAAACGAATGCGAGACCCATTACCAGCAGGAGGTTTCCAAGGATACTTCCAATCAGACTGGCTTGGACAAGGTGGATGAAGAAGGACTGTGTTTCTGGGTCAGCAACTCTGGATGCCTCCAAGATAAGGAGGACCGCGATAATGAGTTCTGCAGCGTTTCCAAATGTAGCATTCAGCAATCCTCCAAGTGATTCAGTTGTCCTCAATGCTATTTCCTCTGTTGCTCTTCCCATGAGGAATGCCAGAGGCATAATTGCTATCAGAGAAGAGAAGAATGCCAGGGAGTAGTTCTGATCTACGTAGTTGAAGTAGAGAGTTATCGGTAGTGCGAATAGTAGTATGTTCAGCTTTGTTTCTCTTGGGTCCATTGCCTTCAACCAGCTAACTGACTCTGCCATATCGGTAGGGACAGTAGTTTTCTAGGTCAATGTTGCGATTCGGCACGGAGTATTCTTGTCGTTCGGACTACTCGATGTGTACATGGATAGGGGCTTTAGGTTGGCACTTACGGGGACTCCGGGAGTTGGAAAGACCACTATTGCCTCACAACTAGCTGATGTTGGATATCAGGTCGAAACGGTGCAGGACATTGCAGAGAGGTTTGGTTGTATTGACGATGTTGACTCAGAGGATGGCGCAAGGCCTATCGATATTGACGACTTGAATACTCAGATTCATTCTGAATGGAAAAATAATCCGATTAAATCAATCGTTATTGACGGTCATCTCTCTCACTTACTACCGGTTGACTGCGTTGTTATTCTTCGATGCAGCCCATCTATTCTCAGGAAAAGATTGACTGGGAGATCCTATGCAGAACAAAAAATCTCAGGCAACGTTGACTGGGAGATACTTGGATCGGCTTGGGCCGAGATGGATGATGCTGTTCCGGCGATAGAGTTTGACAGTTCGTCAGATGGAGTGGAAACAGTGTTTCAGCGAATTATGGATTGGGTAGCAGATGACTTCAAGCCGAGAAGGCCACTCAGACTAATCGACTGGATAGAGAGAGGGGAGGTTTAGGATGTTCGAGAAGATGAGGGAGAGGTGGACAAAAGCGATCAATCCACTAGTTCACAGAATGGAGGGCGTCGACCCTAGTTTACTTACTTGGACCAGCCTCATCCTGTCTATTTTGGCATTCTACCTGCTAATGACCGCAGGTAATGACACCAAGGGAGCAATCCTGATCGTCGGAGGTGTGGTCGTAATTCTAGTCGCCGGAGTCTTAGACGGATTAGACGGAGCCTTGGCAAGGCACCAAGGAACTGATGGACCATATGGAGACTTTCTCGACCACACTATTGACAGGGTAGTCGATGTTGGAATTCTAGTTGCAATTGGGATGAATGCAGCATTCGTGGACAACGTCAGCTCTGGATATCTGGCTGGCCTCCTCACCCTATTCGGTTCTTACATGGGTACCCAGGCTCAATCGGTCGGTCTAGACAGAATTTATGGGGGATTCTCGAGAGCTGACAGGATGGTGCTAACTCTAGTTGCACTGGTTCTGGCCGCATGGCAGGCGCACTGGGGGGTATCAGGAATAGAAATGTCCGATCTCCACTGGTTAGGAGAATGGGCGCTACTGGGGAACAGTGAGTTGAACGGCATGACTTTCGCTTTGGGTATTTCAGCTTGGGGCGGAGTATACACATTCCTAGTCAGATTCGTCAAAACGAGAAACGGTCTACTGGCCTGAGTGGCATCAAGACTGAGGCACAAAAACGCTTGTCTGGACCATATACAATGGGGCAATGGTTATCCTCTATTCAACGCCCCTGACTTCCGTGAAGCACCTAATTGAGAGAGTTCTGGAGCTCCAAGATGACGAGACACAGTCACCGACAGTGCCCGAAGTCGAGGAAGTCCCAGACCTCGAGAACCTTCTGAAATCGCTACAACCGAAGATTAGGGTCTTTGGTTGCGGCGGGTGTGGATCAAACACGGTTGCCCGATTAGAGCAAGAGGGCCTGTTCGATGATGAATATGTCAAGGGGATGGCAGTAAACACAGATGCTCAACATCTGTTGAGAGTGAATGTCGAGAACAAGGTACTGATTGGTCGGTCCGCCCGAGGCAGGGGGGCGGGGGGCGATCCAGAAAAGGGAGAGCAGGCAGCGTACGAGTCAGAGCGTGTTCTGAAAACAGAGGTTGAGGAGTGCGATTTGGCATTCATCACCGCGGGCCTAGGTGGCGGCACTGGGACAGGCAGTGCCCATGTCGTCGCCAGGCTCGCAAAAGCATCCGAAGCTTTGACTATTGCAGTAGTTAGCTACCCCTTCGTATCAGAAGGCGCCGTACGTAGACAAAATGCGGAATGGGGGCTAGAGAGACTAAGGGAAGTATGCGACACTGTGATAGTTCTTCCAAACGAAAGACTGCTCGAAGTCGAGGGAGTGAGGGATCTCCCTCTGGATGCAGCATTCAGGGTTGCAGATGAGCTCCTGATGAGGAGCATATCCGGCGTCTCTGAAATGATCGCCAAGGAAGGAGTCGTCAACCTCGACTTCCAGGACCTCCGCTCAGTCATGGAGAACGGTGGAGGAGTGGCGATGATCGGACTCGGAGAGGCTTCAGTAGAAGAAGGAGCCGAGAAAGCAACCATGGAGGCACTACAATCTCCTCTTCTTGATATTGATATTTCAGATGCCAGAGGAGCTCTTGTCAATGTAGTAGGTGGACCGGGTCTGACACTTGGAGAAGCGGAGCAGTGTGCTAAGATAATCCGAGAGAGCATCAATCCGTATGCGAGAATGATCTGGGGGGTAACTACAGACGAATCAATGGGTAGCGATATCAGAGTTCTTCTCGTCCTGACCGGAGTGAAGAGCGAACAGATTCACGGTGCTTCCCTACACACTCAGATGAGGAACCTAAGAAATAGAACGGTAGAGTTCGTGAGTTAACCCTATCAGAATTAGAATAGATGAAGGTTGATTGCTTCCCGTTGTCCTTAAATGGAATCTGTAGGTCGGCGGGATGCTTCTAGGTGTTAGCATGGCGGTTGAGAACTCTAAGGTGGGCCCTATCGAAGAGATGGCTCAGTCCTGGCAGGACGAGATCGAGGGCCGCGTCAAGGGACTACAGACCGGTTCATACGCTAGAATCCTGAAGATGGCCAAGAAGCCTTCTAAGCAAGAGTTCAGGCAAACTGTAATCGTTTGTGGAATTGGCATGTTTGTGCTGGGGGCAATAGGCTTCGTAATCCTAGCTCTAATGGTCAATGTTTTCCCGCCATTCTTCCAATGGCTGATAGGTTGAGGCGATAAGATGTCAGAGGCATATACTGTATATCTTCGAAGCGGAGAGAAGGTGCTTCTGATGCAGCGCTCCGATGAGGTTTCTGACTTTCCGGGTGCATGGGATGGGATTCACGGTATTGGAGATCCTAACGACCATGATTCGGTAGTTGCAAGGGTTACAGAGTGTACCGGGATTTCTGCGGAAAGTCTGCAATTGGTTCGCTCTGATATGGCTCGGGGTCTTGCCTACGGAAATCGATTGAATGACGTTACGCCTATCCTGTTCATTACAGAAGAGGTAGAGGTCAGTCCTGGAGCCCTGTACAAGAATAGCGAGTGGGTAGATCCCGGTGCAATTCAGACCAAGGACTACGCGACTCCGCAGCTGAGAGAGATGTATGGCGACGTTGCCTCTTACCTGTATATCCTGAAAACCTCGATCGGTCAAGAGCAGAATGTAGCAGGAGAGATACGTGCCAGATTGTCTGGTACTGGTTCACTCAAGGATATCCAGGACAAAATCTTCGGAGTTCTCAGTCCTCATTACATGAAGGGATTCATCTTCGTCGAAGCCACTGCTATGCACCATGTGCAGAAACTGATCGGAAGAGTCGGCGTTGGAGTCACTCCTCTGAAGAATTGCAGCAAGGTTCTTGATGGAGAGGCACCCCTTGAGGACGTTCTTCCTTACTTGGAACCCAAGGCTGCTACTTCTGGAATAGAAGAAGGCTGTATTGTCGAGATATCTGGTGGAGCATTCAGAGGCCAGGCTGCAAGAGTCACCAGAGTTGCAGAGACCAAGGAAGAGGTGACAGTTGAGTTATTCGAGGCAGCTGTACCCGTGGCACTCACTGTCCGGGCAG
>LUSA01000062.1:9935-14752 GCA_001629235.1 Marine group II euryarchaeote REDSEA-S43_B8
CCAAGTCAGAGTTACTCAGAGAGTGGAGTGACCTGAAATAACGATTTTCTAGGACTACATCATTATCAAATAGGGAGAGCAGGTCGGCGAGTCCCGCGAAAGGAGGTCATTTTCATGTCAGCACGCAACGAGACCCCTCACAAAGTGGTTCAGGCTCTCGGGAAGAAGAAGTGCAATGGGTCATGGGAGGAGTCAACTGAGAATCTGACTATGGACCAAGTTAAGGGCATAGCCGAGGAACAGAAGGATCGATTGACAGGGAAGTCGCTTTACGCACGCTGCCGAGAAGTAATGGGAACGTGCGTCGCTATGAGAGTCAGGGTCGAAGGAATGGAGCCGAAAATGGCTCTAAACGCAATGAGCGAGGGGGAGTTTAGCGAGCATTTCAGCTAGATTCACACGAGTTGCGGGAGAGGTGAAGAGCCTCGTGGACCGCAGAGGTGAGAAAAATGAAGGAAAATCTGCAAACAGCGATTCAGAGAGCAATTGACGAAGCACCGGAGAGGGGCTTCGTGGAATCTATCGAGATTTCTTTCACTATCAAGGACGTTGATCTGAAAGTCCCCACAAATAGAATCCAGGAAGAGGTCAGGCTTCCATCCGGAAGGGGCAAGCCAGTGAAAATCGCGATGTTCGCCGGTGGCGAGATGGCAGCAAAGGCGAAGGCTGGTGGTCTCGAAGTAATCGATCCCACCACCATCGAGGACTTAGGTGGAAATCGTCAGAAGGCAAGAAAGATAGCAAAGCAGTATGACTTCTTCCTATCGGAAATTCCGCATATGGGTACTGTCGGGAGATTCCTCGGAGGAGTTCTGGGGCCTAGAGGAAAGATGCCAAGACCGGTCCCCCCTACTCTGGATCCGTCCGCTCTTGCGGCTGGACTGAAGGATACAGCCATAGTTCGTTCAAGGGACAGGGTGACATTCCACACCGCAGTAGGATCTAGGGAACAGGGTATTGATGACTTGACCTCCAACGCAGTGGCCATCTGGGAAAGAGTTACGGGCAAGCTTGAGAGGGGCGCAGGGAATATCCGTTCGTGTTTCGTTAAGACTTCTATGGGGCCATCAATTAGAGTGGAGGTGATCATTTGATTCCTAAGGTAGCGGGATGGAAGAAAGATCGAGTTTCGGAACTAACTGAAATCTTCAGCAGTGACGGAGTGGTAGCCGTTGTCGATGTATCCGGTGTGCCTGCGAGCAATATGATCGATATGCGGAACACCCTTCGAGATAGAATGAGCATCACAATGGCCAAGAAGTCGCTAATGAGGATAGCATGGTCAAACGCTGGAAGACCCCAGGAGGAAATAGATGCCCTTCTGGAAGGAGCTCACATTCCTTGCGTAGTCCATAGTAACTCAATGAATGCCTTCGAGATTTTCGCCGAACTGGAGAAGACCCGTCAAGGCAGGGCTGCAAAGGCTGGAGAGGCTTTCCCAGATGACGTGACGATTCCTGCAGGCCCGACAGAGTTCGGTCCAGGCCCAATCGTTGGAGAGTTCAATGCAGTGGGCATACCAGCCAAGATCGACAAGGGCAAGGTTGCCATCCAGAGAGAGACGACTTTCTCCAAGGGAGATGAGATATCGGCAGACTTGGGGATAATGCTTGCCAAGCTGGGAGTCAATCCAATTGAGATTGGGCTTATACTAACTGGCGCAATTGAAGAAGGGCATATTTTTCAGTCATCTGATTTGGACCTAGACACGGACGGACTCCGTAACGACATAGTGTTGGGGACTTCTGGTGCTTTCAATCTGGCATGCAACATCAGGTGGTTCTCCTCCATTACAACTCCGACCCTCATCTCAAAGGCCTCTTCAGAGGCACTATCTGTTGCTATGGAGGCAGGGGTGTTGAACGATGCTACTGCTGCTTCCATACTATCCCAAGCGCGTGCTCGTGCTCTGTCCCTAGCAGGACAATTAGATTCCTCAGCTCTTGATGAAGAGTTGCAAGCTGCTCTAGGAGCAGCGTCTCAAAGTGCTGAAGCTGCCCCCTCCGAGGCAGCAAGTTCGGAAGAGGCCGAAGAGGCCGAAGTCGAAGAGGAAGAGGAGGAAGAGGATGCTGGGTTCGGTGGACTCGGCGATCTCTTCGGATGAATGAAAAGGTGAATGAAATGGAATATGTGTATGCTGCAATGTTGTTGCATTCTGCAGGAAAGGACATCGATGACAAGGCCGTCGGCTCAGTGCTGAAGGCTGCAGGAGTCGAGGCTGATGGGGCCCGAGTGAAGGCCCTAGTAGCCTCTCTAGGCTCTGTGGACATCGATGAGGCCATGGCGACCGCGGTCGCCGCCCCAGTGGCATCGGCTGCTCCTGCTGCTTCTTCCGGTGGAGCTGCCGCTGAGGCTGCTCCCGCTGAGGAAGAGGCGGCTGAGGAGCCCGAGGAAGAGGCGGGCGGCTTCGAAGGTCTTGGCTCCCTGTTCGGCTGAAGCAACGATTGGAACGAATTAACGCGAAGCCGCTATGGGCGAGGGCCTCGAGGGTGTCCCAATGTCAATGGAGCGGATGCTGGAAATTCCCGTCAGTATAGTGCCCACCGAAGCCATCAGGGCCATGAGGATAATTGGCGAGAGTCGCGGATGGGAAATGAGTCGGTTTCAAGACTCGACTTTGGTTCACCGTTGGGCGATAATTGTTCCAATAGCAAAGAGAGCTAGGGTTCTCGGTCTGAAGGTTACAGATGGCGAGGCCAAGGGACTGGAGATCAGATCTTGGAGCTACGTCCCGGGATCATCTGGAAGGCTGTCCTTCGTAAGCTTCAGAATTCCAGAGGGATTTAATGAGGGTTGGGAAGAATTCCTGAATCAATGGACTACAAAACTGCCAAGGTGCCCATGGAGGTGGACTTTCATTGAGAGATCGATAATAGGTTATCTCCTTCCAGAATTCAGGAAGTCCAGGAAGATCTTCTCCAAAGAGGGCATGGATATAGGGGACTGGAAGGGACTTCAAGACGGATGATTGACACTACAATGATTCACATTGGGAGAGAAATTGATAGGGAGGCCAGAGAGCGACAGGCGAAGCGGCATGGACTTTCAAGACCTGGTAGATACCCCTCAGAAGGTAAAGACCCTGGCTGGGACCGTGGTTTTTCTCGTTGCATTTCCGATATACTTCGAGGCTCTGCCATCTCTGATAGACGATGACCTTGGAGGTGGCGGATCTTCAGGTCTTTCGGGTTCTCTGCAGGTTAGTTTCGAGGAAGTTTCGACAACGCTGACAGAGTCAGTCACGCTAGGTGATGGACAGAGTCACGACTCATTCTTCGACTTGATGATTGAGACGGAACTAAGCATAGGATACGTGCAACTACAGATATCATGCTTCGATAACGACGAAGCCGGGCCGGGATTCACGGATACCGTTGATGGGGAGAGCGATCTAAGTGATATTGAGGGAGTCGATGACCAGACTGCAGATGGAGCCTGCTCTGGAGGAGGAAATGGTGGATTCACAATGAGGTGGGACGTCACAGAGGGCTATACTGGCGAGAGTTACTCGGAGCAGAATATGACCGAGAAAGAAATCAGAGAGTTTTGGAACGATGGAGGTAGGGGCAGAGGCGCGTGGATAGCCACTATCACTGCTGATATCGAAGCAGTCCCAGTCCCGATAGCGGGGGAAGCGATTGACGACGATGAGGACTTCGATATCAGTTGGACGGCTGTGAGCTACGATTTGATAATTGAGCTATCCGAAGTCTCAACTCAGGACTAGGTCTTTGCTAAGATGGAGACCACGTCCCCGTCAGAAAGTTCGTGATCGGCCCCAATCACTCTTCCAGTTCTTGCATCTATGGCCCTGACGAATCCTTCCCCTAGATCGGAATGCACTTGATACGCGAGTCCCTTAGCGGTGGTTCCAGCAGGAACTAGAATAGCGTCAGGTAGGGATTTTCCGTCTCCATCCACCCAATGAGTCTCATCCTGAACAGGGTAGCAGACAACTCTTGACAGTTGTCTGAAGACCATGTCAGAAAGAAGGCCAACTAGACCGTCACCTCTCCAAGAAGAAATAGAGTCGGAGATTGACCCCAGTGCTTCTCTCTGCCTTTCTGAGAGCATTTCCTCACCCGCTTCTGTTAGGCTGAAGTCAGAGTCTCCTGGTTGGTAGATTATCATTCCAGAAGAAGAAGCTCTTCGAAGAGCCAGCTCGGCCTCGGCACTGGTGAAAATAACCCTCCCTCCAGAGGACTCGATTTCCGATTCTAACTCTGTACAGCTGTGGATCTGATTGTCTGCCTTGTTTGCTGCAATAGATATCGGGAACATACTCTTCCGAATTGATGAGGCGATTGTCCTCAGCTGGTCATCCCCCCATGATGAGATGTCTTGTGAATCGGGGTATTCCCTCTGAACAGATGAGATGCCCACAGAAATATGGATGTCCTTGGCCCCGATCCCAGTCAATCTGTCCATTAGGTGCTCTTGTATGGCTCTGTTTCCTTCTGCTTGGGCCCTTCTTGAGACTCTGTCCCATCCATTCTCTATTATGCCCATAATCCACGAGTCCAGCTCGGACAGGAGGAAGCGATGCTCTTCAAACGGCTCCGAGCCACCCGAACCTACCGGATTTCCCTCTAAGTCAGTTGTTCCGGATACGTCGACGACCTGGATTAGAGCATCACACCTTGAGAGATCTGAGAGAAATTGATTCCCCCTACCCCTTCCCTCGTGAGCTCCTGGAACCAAACCGGCTACATCGACTAGGGTAACTGGAACCAGTCTCTTGAATCCGAAACATGAACCAGTGTTGGGCGAGCAGATGCTGCCCCCCCTATCATCATCTGGCCCAGAGGGATCCAGAC
>LUSA01000062.1:14763-17235 GCA_001629235.1 Marine group II euryarchaeote REDSEA-S43_B8
GGATCCAGACGGCCCGAGGATTCCCTTCTTTCACGTAGTTCTGAACAGGCACAAGGGCTTGGAAGCGGTATCCAAGTGACCCCCACATTGGGTTCTATTGTCGTAAAAGGGTAGTTTGCGATATCAACCGGCATCTCAGTCAATGCTGAGAAAGCTGTCGATTTCCCCACATTGGGCTTCCCGACCAATCCTATTCTCATGATATCCCGATGGAGGCAGTGGCTATTGACCCATGGACTATGTGGTCAAATCAAATCTCTGTAGCACTACCCGGGAGCTCAGTGCTGGATTCCGGTACCACTACTGTGTCTAGTTTCCCCTCCCTCTGGGCTAGAATCTTCCTGACCGTAGTCTCCTTTGTTAGCATGTAAGGGCTGGAAATTGACGTTGAAGAGAGGTTTTGCTCCTCACTAGCCAGGGCCCCTCTGAACGTCCCGCTAATCATGTTCAATGAGTGGTAAACTGAACCGATGACCGTACCGTAGAAAAGTACGGATCCAAGAACGCGAATCCTATGCGCAGTCGAGTTTTCTTCCTCGACTGCTGCTTCAATAAGTGCCATGTCGGAGAAATCGGCCATCATTGTGAAGACTAGTCCCGAGAAAGCTCCCCCGGCCATCAACCAGAATGCCCATCTAGAACGATTAATGGAAAGCATGTTCCTCCCAGAAACCTCAGGGAAAATGGATAGAGCGGAGCCCAGTGAAGCAGGGATGAAGACCACCCAAAGACCCAGAAGAACCAGAGAAGTATGGATTCCGGTTAGCTCATTGGTTCCTGTGATGTAGTCAGTGTGGACAAATAGCCCCCCGATAGCAATGGGTACGGCCATGAACGCAGCTAGGTTGATTTCTGGCATTCCAGGAGAGTCGGGGTTCTCCATAAACACGTCATCCCCCCTCATTGTCGCTAGAACGTTGGCAGAAAGGGCGATAATCGGGATGAGTGAAAGTGCCAGGAGGAAAGATCCTGCTACGATATCGTTTCTAGTTGGTTCGAATGTAGCAGCCCCGATTCCAAGGAAGTCGGAAGCAATCTCGCCTTCGATAAGACCAGCTGGATTGATCGAGATGATAGCACCGGCCATGGTAACAGCTGCCAGAGATCTTGACCAAAGTGGGTTTCCGCTACCTCTTGAAGAGCCATAGAGCTGAGTCAAGAGAACCAGTGAGCGCTAGGGATAGAATGGAGATTGGTGCTGAAATCATTCCAATAATCATCATCCAGGCAGGCAGGGGCATCTTCCTAGTCCGAGACGCAGCGGTAAGTAGCATGTTGACAATTACAGCAAGAAGTACTAGGTTGGTGAGTATGGTAGCTATCGGCATTACAGAGACGCCGGCGATTTCAGGCTTGTTTGCGCCGACGAACATAACAATCACTGCTAGCGTCCAAACAAACGACATGAGGGTTGCATTCTTCTCCGTAGCCAGAGAGGTTGCGCCTAATTCTGGTACTATATGCATCGAGGAGCCGATTAGGAGCATCCCCATCGACCCGTATACTGCAATGAGTATTCCCGATGTCGTCAAGGATGTTGATACCGGATTCAGCCCCCATGCTGTTAGGCTGTGAAGAGCTTGAGGATCGTGTGAAAGCCAGAGTCCGCAGAATGTAACCAATGAGGCGGGGATTATCCAGAGGGTTCCTTGCAATATCCAAGTGGTGGATGCTGAACCCTTTTTCCCGTCTACGAAGTCTATGGGCGGGCCAAGTGCCTTCTCGAGCATGAACAAACTCATACTCTTCGAGACATCTGTGAATACCCATATTCCCCTATTAACCAGGATGAAAACAACTAGGGTAATCAGCCAGAAGGTTACCATTGCAGTGATTAGCCCCATATGATTACCTCACTCACTGGTTGCCTCGGTTAGCATTGTCCCCAATATCGCAAAAATCCCAATCATTGCCCCTAGGATGAAGAACCATATTCCTGAGTCGAAAACGCCATCGAAGACGGGAAGAACGCTAGAAATTACTGGAAGGTCACTGGAAGGGAAGAGGATTCCATACAGAACCAGGAACACTATTGTGGAGACAAAGCCCATCACCAGCATTACCCACGATGACGATGGTTCTCCCTCGCCTTGCAGGAACTCGCCAATCAAAGTTGATTCCTCATCGGACAATCAATCACCCCGGAATCTCACAATTCCGACTCAACCACCGGAGATTTGCCCTTAAGCGTTGGGCGTACACAGTTAGTCAACCGCGTTAAGGGGCACGAACAATGTCTGTCGGGTTCCCCCTACGGAACGTCCCGAAACCCAGAGGCATGGGGAAGCTGTTATCATTCTCTATTTCTGCTCTCCAATGTGTCTTACATGAGCATTCAAGGTGACTGAATTCTTCAGTATCTCCGGATACTGAGTATCTCTCTATAGCTGCTACGACCTCGCTGTCACATTCCCCGCAATTGTGAGCTCCACGAATCTTTCCACCTGCCGTGGGGTGGACGATGATCCTGCA
>LUSA01000062.1:17265-23533 GCA_001629235.1 Marine group II euryarchaeote REDSEA-S43_B8
ATCGTATTCTTCTGGATGTTCATTGGGTTGAGCGATACTTCGTCAGAATATGGAGCCACTTTGGTGAGCCAGGAGGTCGTATGCACTAGTGCGTCGCCCTCAGACATGAAGGGTGGCTTGAACAGAAGGTATGTCTTCACGCGCAAGTTGTTGTCCCGAAGCATTTGGACCGCTGAATGCCATTGCTTCGTAGTGAAACCCTTGTTGACATGGAAACGAAGGACTCTGTCGTCATAGGCTTCTAGTCCAATTGCCACAGTACAACCAGGATGTCTCTCTGCGACCCATGATATCTTCTCGGGGGTACACATCTGAGCCTGTGCTTCGACTACTAGATGTAGTCCCATCTGGGCAGTTTCTCGCAGAACAAGATCCTGCCACTCGGGAGGGTTCTCTCGATCTTCGAAGAAGGTCCCCGAGGTGTAGACCTTGACCATTCCGCAGTCTTCAAATTGATTCGTAGTTTTCTTAGCAAATTCCCACTGAGAAAACATATCTTCTGCGGACACATCGTCTCTGACGTCATTGAAGTAGCCACAGAATGTACAACCTGACTTCCACCACCAAGCACAGCCCTTTGATCTTAGTATCACTGTAGCTGCTGTACAAGGAGTTCCATCGGGTAGATTCTCGGGAGTCTTGTAGACAGTGACTGGCTTACTTGCATCCCAAGACTCACGGAATGAAACCGACTCTGGGGTATTCTCTGGAGCCTTGATTAGATGATGGACCTTGACGGCCTTGGAGCCATCTCCTAGCACTCCGCATGCACTGGCCATGATGCCCGTTCCATGTCCTGCTCTTGATATTGACGTGTTTCAGAAGTGTTTAACACTAGATGTGGCAGAATACACTAAACGTCTTCTCGCTGTGGACAATAATGGTAATTAGATGGCGTTTTCATTAGGAGGAAAAATTGACGGGATGAATGAAGATGACAACAGGGCTCTGACGAGTTGGTACTGGTACGATTGGGCTAACCAAGCATTCGCACTGACAGTTGGGACTGTACTTGGCGGTCAACTAATTACGAGGTACTTCAATCTAGCAACGGGGGGCTCGTCCGAAATCGCAGGATTCAACGTCACTGGGACGTCTTTCTATGCAGCAGTACTTGGTTTGTCCATGGTTTTTGTCGCTATCTCCAGTCCCATTCTCGGAGCCATTGCAGATAGGATCAGAATCAAGAAGAAGATAGTGTGGATTTACACATTAGTAGGAGTCGTGTTCACTGCATTCATGGGAGTTGCACCCCATCTGGATGCTAATTCTGCCTACAGACTTCTGGCTTTCTGCTTCCTAATGGGACAGATAGGGATGGCTGGTGGTAACACGATATACTACGCATTCATGCCATATCTCGCTGAACAAAACCAGATGGAGAAGGTATCGAGCTGGGGGTATGCCTACGGCTTTGCTGGTGGGTCTCTAATTCTGATATTGCACCTAGTCGTCTTGGTAACGGGTGCGTTCGGACTAACGGATGCTTACGGGCCATGGACACTGACCTTTGCATTCGTGACCACTTCTCTCTGGTGGCTTGGTTTTGGTCTACCATTCTTTAGGAATACTCCGGAGCCGGAAATTGCAAATGAGAGGTCTTATGGTTCTATTATGGAAGCTGTTGGTGATGGGTTTAACGAGGTCAGGAGTACTTTCAGAGAGGTAAAGAAATACAGAATTTTAGTAATTTATCTGGTATCTTACCTTCTGTTCTATGACGTTCTCCACACTGTTGGAGGAGTTGCGACTTCATTCGCTGAAAATGATCTGCGACTGCCAGTATTGATGAATTTCGTTCTTATTCTTCTGGCCAACATAATTGCCATCCCAATGTCAGTAGTAGGAGGGATGTTGGCTGCAAGATACGGGGCAAAGTCAGTACTCGGAGGGTCTATCGGTGTCTACATGGTTGTTCTAATCCTTGCAACTGGGTTTGCACCGCTTGACTTGGAGGATGACCACGATAGGTTCGACTTCAGGTACGATTACGATTCGGAATCTGATGAATACGTCCTCTCCACCCTTCATGATAGAGGAGTGAAGGGTTGGGTTAGCAAGTCTGGATCGGGCGATGAAGAGTTCAGGAACGCCTTCCTGCATTACATGATTGAAGGAGCCTTAGATGGTGACGTTTGGTCTGATTCTGACGTAGAGAGAACGAGAATATCGGTCGATGAGGCAACGCTTCTTGAGTCTGAAATGCACGGAATGCTCGATCACAGGTGGTCATTCTCATTCAAGGGTGGAATCCTGGATGGTGATCACTCAGTGGGGAATAATCACATCACAATTATCGAAGGAGGGCCTATCGACTGGTGGCCTAATTTCCTAAGAGACAACGTCTGGGGGCCCCTGAACTTCGGAGTAACGTTACAATGGATACTTCTCGGCACCATGGTTGGTTTCGTCCAGGGCTCTGCTGGGGCACAGGCCAGGAGTCTGTTCGCATATCTTGTTCCAAAGTCGAGGACTACTGAGTTCTTCGGCTTCTTCGGCTTCATGGGCAAGGCTGCTGCAGTGATTGGTCCGTTCATTTTCGCCTTTTTCTCTGCTGCTTTCGACACGAGATTTGGGATTATGGTGCTGCTAGTGATACTCGTCTTGGGGTTGATTCTTTTCCCGTTAATT
The DNA here is from genome assembly GCA_001629235.1 of Marine group II euryarchaeote REDSEA-S43_B8. GTDB lineage: Archaea > Thermoplasmatota > Poseidoniia > Poseidoniales > Thalassarchaeaceae > UBA36. The sequence continues at coordinate 19,897 of LUSA01000062.1, forward strand.
GACGTTGAGGAAGGAAAGAAGGTTGCTAGGCAGGCAGATATTGATGCCGGACTGTACTCCGAGGAGGAGTAGGATGAAGAATTTCGAACTGGTTCAGAATGTACTCTCAGTTCTCGTGATGGCGCTCTTTGGGGTAATCATCGGTTTGGCTATGGTTCCATCGTATCTACTATTCATCGAGTTGACGTCGATGACAGAAGGAAAAGGAGGACTGGTTGAGGCAGTTGGAATCTGTGTCGGTTTGGGCCTGGGTTACATCATTTGGGGAGTCGTCCTACTAGTCATATGCGGACTAATGGGGGGCCTGTTCAGGATCAGGAAGGAAGAGGGGAGGTATTCTCTGAGGTCTCTCATTACAATTCAATGGGCATTCTCATTGGTGTCTCACAGGGTCGCTCAGATATTCCTAGGCCTCGTAGTACCCTCCTTCCTTGCAAATTTGTATTACAGGATGATGGGTGCTAAGATTGGGAGAGGCGCTCAACTAAATTCGATGATGATTAATGACGCGTCCATGGTTACTATCGGAAATAACGTAGTCGTGGGGGGGAATGCTACGATCAACGCTCACCTAGTTGAGAGCGGGGAGATAGTACTCGCACCAGTGAGGATAGGGGATGGCGCCCTAATTGGCGGAGGTAGCATTGTGCAGCCTGGGTGTACGATAGGGGATGGCGCTGTTGTGGCTTCCAGGGCTGTCGTTCCAAAGTGGACTGAGATACCTGCAGGAGAAGTATGGGGAGGGATTCCTGCGAGATTCATCAAGAAGACCGGGGAGTGAATCGCTACTCGTTTTCTGTTTCGGGGTCGTCTTGCTCTGCTGGCTCTTCCTCGGTGGACATCTCCTTGATTTCCTCTATCACTGCCTGCTTCTGCTCTTGGAATGACTCCTGCTTAGACTGGATCTCCTTGGCGGTCGAAATGGCCCTGTCAATCATGTCGTGACGAGTCTGAATCGCATCACTGAGGTCTTCGAACAGTTGCATGTGCTGCACGTACCAGTCGTCCCTGGCTGCTAGCTCCGATTGGGCAGCTTGGTTGGACTCGTCAATCTCCTCTGCGACGGTGAGTACCTGGCCGAGTCTTGCCTTCTCCCTCTCCAACATCTCCTCGGTCTTGTCGAGTTTGCTCTCCAAGAATGGAATCTTTGTGTTGGCCTTCGCGAGTTCCACTTCCATCTCGTCCTTCTGCCTGCGGAGGTTGCTAAGGAGGTTGTTGATTCCCTCCTTCTCCGTCTCCTTGTCTATTAGTTCACGGTTCAGTGTCTCAACTTGGGCCTTCATCTCTCCGATGTCAGCCTCCTGGGCCTGGTAAGCAACGAGGAGTTTGTCCAATGCCTCCTTGTCCTTCGCAGCCTGCTGTTCGAGGTCTCGGATTGTCTGTTGGGGATCGGCTCCTGCAGAGTCGTCTTGGTCCATCATCCTCCGTAGTCCGAAGGTGCCCCCGATATAACCTCGGCGGCAACAGGATTGGTGAGTCTGGGCAAATCAGAGGTTTTCGGAAATTGCTGCTATTGTTGCTGAAAGAGCGACTGTCAGCCTCTTGGATGAGGGGATGTGCAGTTTCTCGTCTGGTCCATGGGCGTTGTTACCGGGTCCCGATGTACCAGTGCACAGAAACATGGCTTCTGGGTATTTGCCCTGCATCATCGCCATGAAGGGGATCGTCCCCCCCGTCCATGTTGCCAGTGGGGGCAGCCCTGTCAACTCCATTGATGCCTCGTTAATGGCTTCTGAGATCGGTCCGTCTAGTGGCGGTGCATGGAAACCGTCGGCACATGAGTCAGGAGTGAATGTGACCTCTGCCCCATATGGCGGGTCCTGCTCCAGAATTTCCTTTGCACGAGCTATAGCATACTCTGAATCGACCCCCGGGGGTATTCTGAAGCTCAGTTTCAGATCTGTGTTCGTTCGGAGGACGTTTCCCGCGTCCTGCACCGAAGGAATTCCGTCTGCTCCGATGATGGACAGGGTAGGCTCCCAGTTCATGGCCACTATCATGTCCTCTGTAGTTTCAGAGGCCTGTCTGAGGGTGTCCACCGTTGGGAACTGCTCCCATATGCTGTCACCTACTATTTCCCTGAGGGAGATTGCATTCTCCCAGACTTCTTCGGGGATTTCCACATGCATCTCTGGGATTGTGACCTTTCCGGAGGATGAGTCCTCCACTCTGTCTAGTAGAATCCTCTGGATCCTGAAAGAAGATGGGATCGATCCTCCTGAGTTCCCTGAGTGAATTCCCTCGTGAGATACCTTCACGGAGAGAGTCCCGGAGACGAGCCCACGAAGGGCCTCCGTCATCCAAATATGGTCATAATCGGGACCACCGCTGTCCAAAACGACCACCATGTCCGGATTTCCAAGTCGCTCGGTAAGTTCCTCCAGGTACGGCGGGAGGTCGAATGACCCGGATTCCTCGCATGTCTCGATAATCATGGTACAACGGGGATGGGGGGCGCCCGCCTCTTGCAGGAGCCTTACAGATGTGGCGCAAAGGTACCCCCCATACCCATCGTCAACGGAGCCTCTACCATAGAGCCATGGATCCCTCCTCACTGCTTTCAGTGGGTGTAGACCCTCTGACCACAGTTCTGGCTTTGACGGCTGCTTGTCCAGGTGGGAGTAGAATATCACCTCGCCCGGGCCGGTTCCCTCTATTGTGACGATTAGTACGGGTGATAGTTCTCCTATCCTATGCTTCTCGTACGACATTCCCTCTATTCCCTGATCGTCCAACCACTCGCAAAATAGTTCGATTGTGGCATCCAGCTCGCCCATCTCGGCCCAGTTGGGCTCGAATAGAGGAGATAGGGCCTTTATTCCGATGAAATCGGACAGACTAGGCAAAATGGAGGACTCCCATATCTCTTCACTCCTATCCATCAGTCGTCCTAGGTCAAGCGTCATGGTCCCAACCCTGAGTGTTCACTCATGGACTCTTCGACTCGATTTCCTCTGAAACCGAGCAGGTCCTGCACTTCGAAATCCGATCCTCGTAGTCCTTCTCTACGTCGGATAAGGGGAACTCGGAGGCTAATGACATCCTAGCCGTCAGAGCAAGCGTCTTCTCCAGGTCTTTCTTGGCCTTGTCGAGGGTCTCGGAGGGATACTCCACTAGCCTTCCAGAGACCCCGACTAGTATCGCTGGAGGGAGGACCTTCCGCCTAGGTAGTCCCTCACGCTCCTTGTCCGACTCCGACTCTTCCAATGCTAGGTGGTAGAGAGCCATCTGCAGTCTGTGCTTGTGTAGCAGGGATTCCTCGGCCTGACAAGAGGGTCCGATTGATTCGTCACCGAGAGAGTCCAGAAGGCCACTTTCCCAGTCTCCGAGTAGGGAGCTTGCATCTGTGGTTTTCAGGTCAATGGCTCGGATCGCTGGAGCTCCGTCATCGCTCTTAGTGCATAGAACCAGATCTATGATCCCGCTTAGCTCAACTCTGGTGGAGTCGAATGAGATTAGTACTTCTTCTCCATCTGGTGTCCACCTCCCTCTTGTCACAGATTCGAATTCGGTGGGGATGGATATGTGGAATGGCATCTCGGTCCTCAAGCCCTCTACCTTCCTACCATCAACCTCCAGGCCCCTGACCATAGCACCCAGTTTCCCGTCGGAAACTCTGTTCGACATGGCTGAGGTG
>LUSA01000062.1:23553-32019 GCA_001629235.1 Marine group II euryarchaeote REDSEA-S43_B8
TGGTTGAAGTGACCTCTGAAACCTTCTCGAGGTCTGCTCCTGGAGGGAGTAGTTCTCTGAAGGCGGTCTGATGTGTCTCTTTGTTGCTTATTCTGTCCTCTATGGGAGTAGTCCAGGACTTGGGCAGAGGGGTGCTTGGTCCGTTCTGTCCGGGTCCTGGGTTCCCGATTCCAATCTCGATTATCCTGTGGAAAACGTTTCCGAATGTTGCTGGGTCAACAGACAGCGAGTGTTCTTGCCGATTCTGGGAATCGTCGTTTGTCGTGGTAGTGCTTGACTCTAATCCGGCTCTCACCTCCATCCAATGGCACCTTGGGCAATCGAAGTAGGATGGTAGCTTGCTGGGATTCGCCCTGACTATCGTCGAGTAGCTAATCGGTTCTGGGATTTCTGGCTTGGGGTCTTTTTCTATGATGATACGGGATGCTGTGTCAATAATCTCGACTTGTTGAATCGGGGTCGTGAAGACGTTTCCATCGCTTCCGATTCCGGTGAAGCACTCTGGATGGTGTAGCATTATGATGCCAGTCTTGTTCCTACAGCCCAAGTATGCGTCTTCCATTATCGAGGCTGGACATATCTTTCTGTCACCCCCGTTGACTAACATTGGTTCGGAGTGTGCGTCTGTGGGGCTCAACCATGGGGAGTTGTTCTCATTCCTTCTCGATGAGCCCATCCTCAAGGATTCCAGCCACATCTGTCCTAGTTGAGGAGCTTCCTTATCATACGTCCATGGAAGTAAGATTCCCTCTTCTTCTACCCATTCAGTGCCCTTGGGGGATCCAGCAATGATTAGCCTCTCCTCTGCCCTGGTGGCTGCGACGTATAGGAGCCTCCTTGCCTCGGCGTTCTTCCTGGCCCTGTGAAGGAGGGTTGCGTGATTCCAGAGTGCGGAAATAGGCGTCTTTCCCGAGGGCCATGGCTTTGGGTGACCTGCAAACATTTCTGGTCCGACTATCAGTCTGCTGTTCTGCTCATTCCTCATGTTGGTCTGTCTGGAGGAAAATAGGTCTGCTAGGACGACCACCTTCGCCTCTAGTCCCTTGGAGCTGTGAATCGTCATGACACGTACAGCATCGCTTTGCGGGATCGTGGATGCCTCGAGAGACTGGGAGCTCCTTTCCCTCAGGTCCCTTAGTCGGTCGGCGAGCACTATCGGATCACCGCCGACCTGCTCTGAAAGCTCCCTGAACAGTTCGACGAAATTCTCGGCATCCTGACGGGATACGTCATCTGGGTATGCCACTAGCAAGTCAGAGCGGTCTATTGTATCCTCGAGTAGTTCCGCCAACCTGGAGGAAGATGAGAGCTCGCACCACCGAGAGACCAATGCCCTCTGTCTCTCGTCACTGCAGTGGGATAACATGACTGAGAGAAGGTTCGCACCCTTCTCTGCCGATGACAGATACCTCTGAAGTTGTCCATCGCTCATTCCAATCAGAGGAGAACGGGCGACCCATGCTGCATTATGACGGGAATTTGGTCTCGCAGCCAATTGCACCAGTCCCTCTAGAAGGCTTCCCTCTCGATCTACCTGCGATGGCACTCCTACATCTTGGAGGTTCCTGACGATAACGTCCCTGAGGTTCACCCTGTTAGGAAGTAGGATTGTAATATCGCTGGGCTGGACTGGTTCTCCGGAATCCACTTCTTTCCATTTCCCGCATGAGGACTTTACCCTGACCGGTGTTCCCTCAATCAGGCTTCTTACCCTCAATGCGATTAGCAGTGCCTGCCTCTCTAGCCTGTCCGGGCTGCCTGGACCGAAGGGGTCCAAGTGCGTCTCCAGATTGGTTGGGGGGTCAGATGAGTCATCAGAGTCAGGCGGGCATATCCACTCGATTGATGCTGTGGCGTCCCTCTTATCGGGGAACGAGTGCAGTGTCTGGGAGGATGCGTAGAAGTCTGCCTTTGAGAGGATCCTATGCCTGTCAGAGAAAAGGTCTTCCCACCACTCGTTCATTACTTCCAACAGCCCTCCAGCAGAACGATAGTTCACCTTCAAGGATACCATTCCCTCCTGTCGGGCCCTTACCTCCTCTGAAGATGGGGCGGGAAGGTCCCAGTCGGTTGCGTCGAAAGGAATCCAGGGGGCCAAGTCCCTGCCGCCCCTCTCCAAATACTCAGTAGCCCTAGCTATTGACGAAAGGTGGTCATTCCTCGGATCCCTGCTGTGTGTCTCCCTCCTTAGTGATGGCTTCCTGGTGAGTTCCGGCACACTGGAGAACTCGTGAACGTTCACTGCCCTCAGGGACTTTGCGTAGTCTAGGAATCCTGTGACCTCCGCCTGTCTGAAGGCGTAGATACTCTGCTTAACGTCTCCTACATAGCATACCGTTGGTTCCCAGGGGGTATCCGAGGGGCGAGTTATCTTGAGCCTCATCGATGATGAACGCCCTGAACCTTCTTCGGATTTGACCTAGGAGGAGGTGCCGACTCTCGATATCGGCTCGCATTGCTTCCAGTCTCGAGGCCGCCGCGCCGGCCAGGTTGCGATTTTCCTCGAGATTGGAGATTGCTTCTAATGCCCTGTGGATATGATCGTCCCTCCATGGGCTGTTCTGGTCTATGGAGTCCAGAGCCTGTTGGACGCTGGGGTGGTAGAACGTCCGGCATACCTCGGGGCAGTTTGCCAGCAGTAGGTCTCCTGCTAGCCTCTGGATGTCGTCGAAGTCGTGAGCCTCATCACGTTGCTTTAGGTTCTTAATGACGCCCTGGAATCCCAGATGCAGAAGGTGGAGATCTCTGAGATTCTGGATCTCGGCCTCTAGGCTGAAATGATGATGCTTATTGGGATTCTCGAGTCTCTCGGGGATGTTCATTTCCAGGGCGATAATCGGCTTCGACCAATCATCGGGGACCTGCGGCGGCTCGGACTCTCCTAGTAGGATTGCCATCCTCACGAAGTGGAGGACCATACTGCCCAATTCATCCGACCAGATACCAGATAGCTCGGCTGTTTTCTCCTTCAATGTGGTTTTGTAAAGTGCCTTCAGGTTCGGATCTTTGATATCGGCGAAACTCCTAATCCCTGCTTCCCACTCATCTGATGGGAGCTTCATTCTTGGGAAGTGCCTCATTTCCTTTGCCATCAGCGTGGACGGACTTACAGTGCACGTCAGTACGTGCCCCATCCAGCAGAGTTTCCCCCAAGAATCGGTGGGAGGTCCCGTTCTATCGAGCTCTTCTAGGCAAGCCATCCTAGTCTCGGCTGCCCATCCGGATGTAGAGGGAGTCTGGATGCATTCCTTGATTGTCTCGAAGACTACCCGGATGATTTTGTGGACTCTCTCGGCTTGTTCGTTGATGTCCGCTTCTTCTATCGATGACATGATCATCGCGAGTAGCTTGTCCCTGTCCACGTTGCCTTTTTCGTCCATTACTTTGCGAGATGACTCCTCAACGAACACCGATTTTCCCACCAGTGCTCGGAGCACTCGAGAAGCAGAAGTCCTGCCAGAGTAGTGCTGGGCAACCCTGTCTCTCGCGGAAAGTACCTCGGTAGCGATAGGCGCGGGAATCCCCGCATCGACCGCATCCCCGATTCTGGATCTATCGCTTGCGAGCCTCCATATCGTTCTGAGGGACGTCTCCACTAGGATCGCCCTCGCAGCGTCAGAGACATTCTCCCTACTGAGGGCGTCCCCCAGTTTCCCTCTATACGGAGAAACTAGCTGAGACAGGAACGAGTCAATGGTGCCGATGGGGGCATCCTCGAGGAGAGTGAGGAGTTGTTCGATGAAGCCTTGGCTCTTGACCCTTGGATCGTAGCGATGTTTGCTGTCTTCCCCGAGGGGCCCTGGCCTGATTCTCGAGATGGATTTTCGTAGTCTGTCCTTCATCTCGTCGGCTGCTCTGTTGGTGAATGTGAGTAGTACTACCTCGCTTGGTAGTAGACCATCCCAATCCTGCAGATTGGTCCTCTCGGAGGCTGGTGCGGTTACCATCCCCCCTCCAATACTTGGTGCCCTAGCTGGCTTTGGGAGGATTCGGGTTGCTCTCTGGTCGTTGGCCAGATAGTGCTCGATGACTCTGTCAACGATGGTACTTGTCTTACCGGTTCCGGCTCCTGCGTCGATTACGATATGCGAGTCCAGATTCAGAGCCAGTCGCTGGGCCGTGTTCAGTCGAATCAGAAAGACCCCTCCATCCTAACATCGCAGATTTCTCTCACGGGACAATATGCACAGACTTTCGGGGAAGGGGTGGGGTGTACCTTTCCCAATCTGGCATCGCTAGCTACTCTCATGGCTACAGAGAGGCGTTGGGCCAACCAAGCCCTGAAATGATCTGAGTCGGCTTTCTCGTCCTCATCCATGAATCTGTGTAATCCTGAAGTGATTGTGGTTTGTGTACCGATATTTATTCCCGAACGAGGAGAGTCGAATAGTGAGGATAATTCTAGGAAGTGTTCTGATTTGTGCCCGATGACGGAAATTCCGGCTGCAACGACCAAGTCACCGGGATGGGCTTCCTCCCACGCCCTGGCATAAATGGCAAGTTGGAGTTCTTCGAGAAGACCCATGTAATGTCTATTCCTTTGGGAAGATTCCTCGGAGGTCTTGAGATCCCTGATTGCAATCAGTCTTCTCGGCCTCCATCCCGATCCTGTGACCCGAACCGGTGCCACGGAATCGCTCCCTTCGTCGTCGATCCAAGTTTCCGAAGCCAGGTCCATTGGTAGTAAGTCGACTCTATCTATCCATCCTCTGACTCTGATTGGATCTATCTCTCCTCTTACGGATATCTCAGGAGTTGGGTGAAGTTGGACGTAGTCTGAGGAGGTGTTACCGATCTTCCACTCGATCGACAGGGGTGCAGAGTCGCCTAGGTCGAGCTCCGCTGTTACTATGCTTCCTATCCTGCCTCTGGGAGGGATTGGTTTTGGATCTGCCAGCCAACTACCCCATTCTTCCCTATCCATCCCGGTAAGAGATCTGAGTCGTTGGGTCGATACGGCATCGGTCCTCTCCAGCCAGGGAGCTCTGGAGTCCAATGACTCGAGTGCTATGCGCATGACCTCATCTTGGTCCAGTCCAGATCTCTGTACGCTGACATGGCCAAGACCGCCGTTATGCCCCCTCTCTACGCTGGTCTCGAAGCCTAGAGTTTTGGCGATTATGTCATGATGGACGTTGTGAAGAAGTTCCCCGTACGTCCTATTGTCTATGTCCTCTCCCTGCAACTCCTCTCTTTCTGCACCTAGTTCCCTGGAGAGCCATCCTCTTCTCGGACACCTTAACCAGTCCTGGAGTCTGGTCGGGGACCACACCTGTATCTCCTGGGGAGCCTCCCCGGAGTGACCGTGTCTGGAGTCGCTGACTTGGCTCAATGGGGTGATCTTCCCATTTACGGAGGCTCCCACCACTGGCCATCTACCATTGGTTCTGGGTGATTCTATTCCTTCTGGTGGTTTGCCGTGAAACTTCAGGTTCTCAATGGAGAGTATGTGCGAGTGGTTTTCCTTAGGCAGATATCCGTCCATGGAGGCTATGGTCGGCTGCCTTCTCTCTCGGTCCCTCTGAACAGCTGTGTCTAGAGGGATTGAGACAGCGCTGGGGTTGATTGGCGGGTCGCAAGGAGGCCTGCCCTGTCTTATCCTGAGACCATCGATCTGTCTAGAGGCCCTGGGTGAGGGGAACGGATAGATCATTTCGTGAGTTTCGGATTCGATGCCGGACAACTCGAAGTCCCTGGCCCATTCTCTTATTGGCGCAGCTGGTGGTGACGTTTCGTCCATGCTCGGGTCGAGGACGAAAACCTCTTGAGAGCAATTCAGTAGGTGCAGCAAATTGTGCCTGGCGTCTCTGATTGGTGCGTCTGGTCTAAGGATTCCTAGCGAGTGTCGTTCGTCCTCACCAACGAATGGCACCTTGGGCACTCTCAATTCCCATGATGAACTGGACAGGTTTGACAGAACCACCAGGTCGGCAGAGCATCCCAGAGCCTCCTCTGGAGTCATCACAGAAACGCTGCTAGTGAAGTTGGAACCTCCCGTCATTGCCTTGGTCTGATCGGCAATTGAGCAGAGCTCGTCGACCCAGTCGGATCCTAGGGTGTGGGTAGGGTGTCCTGATCTTCTCTGCATCTCCCTTAGGGTTGCTCGCTCTTCGATGAGGGCACTTACTGCTGCTGCTGGGGAGAGTCCTCTACCTGGGAAGCGGGCCATCTGAGATGGCATGTCGATTAGGGAGAGCGTGTTATGCAGCCATTCGTCACCGTCTTTCGGGGAATCCGGCATAGGAAGGCGCTGGCCAGAATAGCATCCCACGGCGTCCTTTAGGTTGCCAATCAGTTCTCGGTCATGCCCTCGGAGTAACGGTCGAATAGATACTGCCAGGCACATTAGCCACCATTGTGTTGATTCCTTTATTGGGCCGTCTCTCTCATCAGTTGGTTGTCTGGAAAGTGTCTCAAGCCACTTTGACAGTGCACCTGGTCCGCCAAGGACATGCTCATTCCTAGCTAGCCTAGTTAGTAATTCAGAGTCGGCTAGAGGGGAGATTTCTGGATCTGATGGATGATTTTCTGGTTCCTCGAATGGAACTACCGAGGTTTGGAGAGACAGTGCTCTGAGGCTCTCGAGCGAGAAGGAGTCGGCTCCGTGTCCCAATCTTGCTAGGAATAGTATCCAGTGACCGATGGGGTGGGATGAAGGAGGCGCCCTCCTCCTTTCCATACAAACACCTATTTCCCCAAGCAGTTGCTCCCATCTGTTCCTGTTGTTCTCCAGAGCCGGGCCTACGATAATTATCTCAGAGTCCTCGCGGCTTAGCCTTTCAGCAACGATTCTAATGGCTACTTCGAAGGAGTGGGACTCTCTATTCAGGAGGATCCTGGTCACATTATTGGTTTGTTCTAGTAGAGGGGCTCTTTGGGACGGGACCCAATCGGGAAGTTCACTTTGATCCTCGATCGGGTGTTGGTCTACTAGCATGTGTCCATGGTGACCAAGGCGGAAGTTTCCCGGGAAAGTTAGTTGGTGTATCGGTCTAATCTTCGAGAGGGACAGGAGAATCTGAGTGTGAGATTTGCTCATCACCGGCGAGTGGTCAAGCATGATTATCCCATCTATGTCCGAAATGGTGAATGGCGTCCTCCCCTTGTCCAGAGCATCGATTATCCGTTCGCATACCATGTCCGGGTGTGTGAATCGAAGTTTCTCCTCGAGCCTAGTGATTATCCTCCTGAATGTGGGGATTCCAGGTCCTTCCCACCTCTCAGCGACCAGTTCCCTGGAAAGGTGGTGATGGAGGTTTGCTAGTGCCTCTGTCTTGCCCTTGCCCCACTTCATCTCTGGTAGCGGGTTGATCATCGGGAATCCCAGCCTCGAGGACTCCTTCTGACACTCGGCGTGAATGATGGCACTGAGTGGGCCTTGATTGGAGATTACTCGAGGTAGTCTCAGGTCTGCGACCAGTGAAGAAATCAGTGAATCCATGGTGTGGTGGAGGGTACGATCTACTGCTCCTCTGAGGTCTATTGATGACAGTGCTTGTCTCTTGGATTTCTCTGTTGGGTAGATTATGAGAATTCTCCCATGGAGGTTAGAATCATTGCTGGGTTTTCCTAGGGACTGTAGTCGGATGTGTTGTTTCAACCAGTCCGGTATCCTCCCAGCTGGGACCTCCTCGATAGTCACAGAGTGTTCCGTTGGTGGCAAATCATCATCTCCGAGCATTGTGCATGCCCGGCGGTGGTTATTCAACCCACTGATTGAGCGAGGGTCTACGACCGGGATTCTCCTTGGCGTCTTGGGACCAAGGCAGCAAGCATGCACAGAAGAGTAGCCACTCCCGGCGCCGGGATGGAGTTCGAACTATTGGCAGCATCTCGAGATTCCCAGTCTACAATCAGGATAACGGACATATCGTCCCCATCCCATGGTTCGGGGGGCTCGAATGCGAAGGACCCTGCATGGCTTGTGCCCACGTTGACAGCCTCGTGAAGGACATTAGTGTAGTTCGCCTTCCCGTTGCTCCCCTCTGGGTGGTATGCGACATCCTCCACGAACATCAGCCAGGTGTTCAGCTCCCATGGGGAGTCTTCCTCCGACCAGAGGCTTATGTCCCACTGGAAGTTGTAGTCCAGAATCTCTCCAGAATGGTTCCCACCCTGGTCGTTGGCTGGCATGGCCATGGAAGCGGACACTTCTAGGGAAATTGAGCCATTTGATGAGAAGGGGTGGTTCGAGCCCAATGCCAGTGCGGTAGAGTAGTCGGTCAGCAGACTGTTGGATTTTGTACTGATTCCTGTGTACATCCTCTCTCCGTCGAAGACCTTGCTTGGAGCGGATCTTTCTGTCCCGGGAATCTTCATGACTCCCCCATCGGATGCGGTCATTGACCTCTCGGTGGAAAGAAGGGATCCTGCCCCGTAGGTTTCCACCCATCTAGAGTCGGTGGAGTTGCTTCCGAATGGGTCCAGGGTCTCGTAGAGGTATCTGTGGTAGTGTATCCTGGTGAC
>LUSA01000063.1:0-5009 GCA_001629235.1 Marine group II euryarchaeote REDSEA-S43_B8
GCAGGAGCGTACGCAACCGTACTAATGCGTGAGTTCATGAGATCGCCACTCGACCACTACTGATCAGAGGCGGCCCATTTCCAAGGCCTCGATTTGTCCCACTAGGTCGTCGACCTGCTTGACCCTATCTTCGAATCCGTCAACGATCCCTTCTCCTTCTCCCAGAACCGCCTGGACCTCTATGTACATCATTCCGAATGCCAGTGGCTTGATCTCCACCTCTTGTACTTCTTCGAAGTCCGAGATAACGCTCGCTATCCCTTCATAGTTCGGACTACCATCTTCCGGTTGGTCCAGAGTAACCTTGTACTTCACAACTACATGACCCACATAAATCACCTCAAGGCCCTACAAAATCGCACTCAGGGCACATGTACTTCACGGACTGAACTCTGCATTTCTGACTCCTCCCAAGAGGGGCCGAACATACGGGGCACGGGAACGAGGTGCTCTCGCTGCCCACTAAGGGCGTCCCGGAGGACGCGCATACAGTTGCCCTTCCACTAGTCCCGGCCATTGACTTGCTGGCGTACTAGGGTCCCTTTTTAGCGTTGATTGTGGTAATCCAGTGACATCGGGGGATAGAATCTAGCCAAAATTGCTGAAAATTGAAAAGATTGGACTAGTCGAGTTGAACATGGCCGAGGAAGAAATGAGTCTGACTGGGGAGCAATCAGACCTGTCAGATTACGTGAATGATGAAGGGGGAATTTGGAGCCTGAGGCAGGTTGAGAAGATCAGAGGTTGGAACAATATCGAGTATGGGGCCGGACTCTCGGGAAAGAACACCCCTTCCACTGGGCTCTCTATGAACAGGGCATACATCCCGCCTGGAGGAATAGCGAAGGCACATATCCATGTTGACTTCGATGTCATGATATATCTCCTGAAGGGAAGTGTCAGGCACGAGTATGGGGAGGGTTGTCGCCAGTCTGTGGTACACAGTGCCGGGGACATGTTCTACATCGAACCGGGCCTTCCTCACGAGGTGTTCAATTGCTCAGAAGACGAATGGGTGCATGCGATCGTTTCTAGGTCAGATGCTTCTGAGTGGCAGAATATCAAGCCATATGACAGAGACTCAGAGTAGCTACTCCTTCTTGGGCAGTTTTCTGAACCCAACTATCGGATCAATCTCCTGGTCTATGTCTTCTTCCACAACTATTCCAATCGAGGCCAGATGATCTTCTACATGCTGCATTGCAGACCCTTCTTTCTTTGGTTCTGGAAGCTTCCTCTGGCAGACGAGATACGTCTCAGAAGAAGCACTCCTGCTGGCAGTGGGTGAAAACCTCCCAACGGACGAGAATCTCAGCTTAGCAGCCTCAACGAGGCCCTCGATACCAGCTCCTTGGAAGACCTTCGTAACGAAGCCACCCCCCGGGACCAGGAGATCGGATGCAACATCCAGTGCCATCGTTGAGAGCTCCAGGGATATGGCCTGATCAGTATCATACCTACCAGTAAGCCTGGGGGAAATGTCACTGATCACGCAGTTGAGTTGACCTCCCGCAATCTCCCTTGTGATTTCCTCAATCGTTGAGTCATGAGTTATATCCCCGACCAATACTATGGCTCCCTCGACTGGAGATGTGACCAACAGGTCAACCCCGATTACCTTGCCACTCTCCCCGACCTCCTCTACTGCAACTTGAGTCCAACCGCCGGGGTGACAACCAATGTCCAATACGCAGTCTCCCTTGCGAATGATTCCGAACTTCTCTTGGATCTGCTTTAGCTTGTAAGCTGAGCGTGCCCGATACCCCTTCGACTTCGCATCCCTCCTCCAGGGGTCTCGTTTGTTCTCCTGGTACCAGCGTTTGCTCATGCTATCACTCAAGGACTGGTGGTTAAGAATCCGAACCATGGATTCTCTCTATTGGGGACCGTTGTCCACGCCGAACTCAAAGGCCGATTTCCAAAATTAGGTCCCTTGCAGTTTCTCTGATGGCATCCTCAGACATCGCCGTTGGCTCGAAGCCGCTGTCAAGCAGCCGTGCCACATCCAGGTAGGTCTTGGGGACGTCTCCGGCCCAACCCCTCTTCCCTCCGGTGTAGACTATCTCGACCCCTTCTAGACCGCTCTCTTCGATAACGATCTGTGCAATCTTCGAGACGGAGCAGGTATCTCCCGTTCCCAAGTTATACAGTACCGAGCCCTCCTCGCCCATCGAGATAATGTGCAGCATAGAGCGAACGCAGTCGTGAGCAGACATGTATGACTTCTCCTGATTCCCATCTCCGAGAACCTCGAGTCTACTAGGGTCCGACTTGAGTTTGTGAATGAAGTCGAATATCACGCCGTGGGTCCCTCTCGGGCCGACAATGTTTGCGAACCTGTGAATGAAGCCCTTAGCTCCGAATGTTCCTACCCAAGCTGTGATTAGGGCCTCGCTGGCTAGTTTCGAGGCCCCATACAAGGAAATGGGCATCACTGGGCCGTAGCTCTCCGGCGTAGGCATGACGCTGGCCTCCCCATATACTGCAGACGAGGACGCAAAGGAAATCCTGGCCACTCCGTTCAAACGCATCGCCTCTAGGACGTTGTAAGTGGCCAGTGTTCCTTGCTTCAGGTCTGTATCGGTAACTTCTGTCCCCAGCCTGATATCCGGATTTGCAGCCATATGGTGGACAGTATCGATACCCTCCATCGCAGACATTATCGCTTCTCTATCTAGCATATCTTCATTGAAAATCTCCACAGAACCGCCATCCAGGTGGTGTGAAAGGAACTCTTCTCTACCGCTACTGAAGTTGTCTATCACCCTCACTTTCTTGCCCTGCTCTACCAAAGCATCGACCAAGTGCGAGCCGATGAAGCCGGCGCCTCCGGTGACAAGCTCCATGATACCGCCCCTTACATCGCACTATTGAGAACATCGGAAACCGAATTTTCCTTTTTGTCCATTAATCGGCACATCTGGATAACGCGTATCCGAACGCTTCATTTGGCTTGAGTCGGGGAAGAGGTCCGTGACTTCTGCGGATGAAAGACCTCAACAAGATGAAGAGCTTGTCTTCTGGTCTTGGTTCTTCGAAAGAATTAGTCCCTTCACCGATCGGCTATCGAGTCTAAGGAATGTCGTTGGAGATAGCCCCATTGGTGGTTTTATCGACACTGCGGGCCAGCTGATCAACGATATCTCGGATACCGCCCACATAGCGACCCAGAGGGTAGTAGAGTTGACTTACAGTGCAATTCTCAGAAGTCCAGCATACCTGATAGTGACTCTTCTATTGGCTTCTGCACTGATTGGTTGGAGGGCCGAGGACTTCGAGCACCAGATTAACGGGGATGTCGAGATATATCTCCCCGACGGGGCCAACTCAACACTGTTGCTCAACGAGGTAAGGGAACAATGGGCCACGGACATAGTGATTCTTTACATTCAGACGAATAACGCAGCCATTGGTGCTAAGCATGGTGATGAAAACATAACAGATGCCGATATTTTGAACCAGATCTCATGGATAGAGGGTGACGATAACAACGCCCAAGCCGGGGGATATGGGAGGGGTCTGGACTACAACAAGGAGGATCGTGGATCCTATTACTGTTCCAGCCCTATGAGCGGTTGTGATGGCGTTGTATGGATTTTATCTCCCGCCCAAATCGTGAAAGAGGCAAACTCCACCGATTATCGCTTCTCGTGCGCCGTGGAGAAGTACGGGCTACCAGGTTCAGATGGGGACTGTGATTTGGCTAGTCTGAATCCCAACGAGGGATACTCAATACCCCAGGGGGACGGAGCCCAGGATAGAATCGATGGCTATGTCGAGAACTCCGGGGATCTCTTCTCAAACTTCGTCAGAGACACCAACAACGACGGGATATGGGATACTGGGGTGGTAATAATGGGGATTTCATTCGATATGACCAACACCGACATCACTCCGAGGGCCGACCTCAAGACCGGCGAGGAGATCAGAGATCACAAGGCATTCATCGCGTATGTCAAAGCACTTCTTTCCTCAGATCCGGCTAGAATTCACTGCGCTCTTTGCTTCGAAGTCTATGATGAAGTCTGGACAATGGACAAGGATAGGTCGGACAAGATTCCTGAAAGGAGAGCAGTCACCGTTACCGGGCTCACGCCTGTCTTGCATGACGTTTCGGACGAGATATACAAGGCACTCAGGTACACTATGCTCCCAGTAAGCCTAGTGCTCGTGGGCCTTACAATGTTCATTCTCCACAGGAGCTGGAAGGTAATCGTAATCTGCGGGACCCCAATAGCGATGAGCCTAGCCGTTACCTTCGGATCCACCGTCATCTTCGACATCATGCTCACACCCATGATCATCTCAGCAGGACCCATATTGGTGGGTCTCGGAGTGGACTATTCGCTGCACCTGACCAATAGAATCGAGGAGAACAGGACGGATATTCTGAACGAGATGGAGGAGGAGGCATGGGCATCTAAGAGAGACGGGGTCGAGGTCCCGGAGCCAGATCCTTTCGACCCCCAGATTAGTCTGACTGCCAACGTCAGAGCAGCCATGACAACTGGAAACGCGATTTTCCTATCTGCATTGACTACCATAGTCGGTTTCAGCGTCCTTACCTGGCATAGCCTAGTCCCCATAGAACCAATGAGGACCGTTGGGAAGACTCTACTGATTGGCATCTCGACCACCTTCATCATCTCGATGCTAATGGTCCCTGCATGGATAGAACTCCTACGCTACAGGAAAGGGGACTCAGATGGCCTGCTTTCGAGCGGAGTGGTGGAGTCTGCTAGGAGGAAGAGGATCGCTGCAAGTAGGGAGTCAAGGGAAAGAGAAACGCCTTGGATGAAGAGGGATGAATCCGCAATAGACACCTCGGACGTTTTCGGCACAATCCTTGGAATTAACAGCATATTCTTCTATCTATCTTCCACATTAATCTTCACCGGTACTCTGTTCCTAATCACCGATCTAACAAGATTTGATCTATCCCCATCAAACCTCTTGATCCTGGGTTTCACCCTTTCTACAACGCTGACCTTCTCGCTACTAGATGAGTT
>LUSA01000063.1:5024-15048 GCA_001629235.1 Marine group II euryarchaeote REDSEA-S43_B8
GTGGGGAGGGTCCCACTCAAGGCCACTGTTTTGGTGATCCTCATTTCCACGGCGGCCACAGTGTGGGGTGGTATGATGTTCAAGGAGCAGTTGGGGAAGGACATCACCGGATCTTCTGATGAGGTCCCTCCTAACCTTGAGTCTTATGAGGCACTAAGGGAGTACAGCATCGTTTTCGAGGGCGGTCAGACTAACATGTTCATCGTTGACGCCACCGAATACGTAACCGAGAACGACACGGCCCCAATCAGAGATCTGCCTATCCTAGATTCGATTGAGAGGATGCAGACAATCAGGATCGACAACGTGGAGAATACAACAACCATCAGTCTCGTGAATATACTCAAGGCAATACATGTAGACGTACAGGCCGGAAATCTCGAACTATACGATCAGAGCCTCTGGGACCTAATCCATGACGAGTGTTGGGACGAGTCCACCAACCCACTCCGTCCAGATTGCTGGCCCTACACCGTAAGCAGCAGAGAGGACATGGTGAACATCGCATTCGACACCTTGAGCCCGGAAATTAGATCGATGCTGATGAACTCAGACGACGGCGATGGTGAGACAAAGACCCTAGTCTACGTTAACCAGCCATACATCAATCTCGCAGTAGCAGGAGGCCTAAGGGACACTATCGACGGCCACCTAGACGAGGGGGGATGCTCCGATGCACTGAGATGCAACGCTCTTGGCATACAGGGGGTCTACAACTCTCTTCTAACGGGCGGTCTCCCGGTTTCCCTGGACATTAACGACGGGATTCACGAGGCCCAGTCAAAGACAACTATTGCCACGATGCTTTTCAGATCCGCAAGACTAGCATTATTCACTATGACCGCAGTCGGGGTCGTTGTTCTCTGGCAACCTCTGCTGATGTGGTTCTACAAGGTCAACGTCAACGTATTCACGGCAATGATAGGTACACTTGTGTTCGGCATAGGTGTCGATGACTCAATCCACATAATTGATCGAATAAAGGACGAACGAGAGACTCCATCGGGAATTCAGAAGTCGGTTTCCAGAACGGGAAGAACAATTTTCGAGACCACCGCGACGACTTGCACAGGACTGGCCGCTGGGCTTTTCGTAGCAATTCCAGGTCTGCAGAACTTCTTCTTACTGATGATGCTACTTCTGGTCTTGGCACTTCTGACCAGCTCCATCCTCCTCCCGAGTCTGATCGTTGCCTATCACGAGATTTCCCATGCTCTTCGAGGCAAGTCCTTTGGAACTTGGCAGGACTATGACGAGAGCGGCTCTATCGCAGATTCGGCGCCTCTAGACGCAGTCGTCTTCAGATAGTTGGCGAGGGTGCAGGGAGTAAGCCCCTTTCTGTTCACCTTTCGGCTGGTCGCATTCAACTATGCATCCTACCCGGTCCTGTCGATGCCATTCGGACCTGCTTGGACTTGCTCCGGCGTGGTTGCCCGTTCCAGCCACACTCAGGAAACCTCCCCCTCGCGGGTTCACCGTACTCCTGGCATGGTTCGTTTCTGCTGCAGAGCCGGCCCTCCCGGACCCTCGTCTTGTGACGAGACGCCTGCATCGCGGAGAGGGGACTTTCCTCAGTGTCTAACACTGTCAGCGACCCTCCTGCTCCCTCGGCTGTGCGGATGCACCATACCCGAAGAACCCACCGCATGACAAGGGCAAGCATCATGCACGTCCTACTAGACGCGGTTTCATGTCCGATGTAGAGCTCTTGAAGGAGCAAGCAGGCATCGCAGCATGCCGCTTCGTCAAAGATGGCATGTTACTCGGACTAGGTACCGGCTCTACTGTGAGGTATTCTATCATAGAGATAGCAAGGCTGATCACCGAGGAAGGGATGAACCTCGTTGGAGTCCCTACTAGTGAAGATACGAGGATGCTTTCGGAAGAGCTGGGTATTCCTTTGTTGAAGATCGAGGACTCGGGAACTCTAGATCTAACAATAGATGGAGCCGATGAGTTCGATCAAAACTTCGATCTGATTAAGGGAGGGGGAGGCGCTCTAACTAGGGAGAAGGTAGTCGCTCTGAAATCCAAATCCATGGTTGTTGTGGCAGACCACACCAAGAAAGTGGAAGTTCTGGGCTCATTCGACCTACCAGTTGAGGTTGACTCGGACCTCTGGGAAGGAGTTGGAGAGGGCATTTCTCGAATTTGTCCCGGCCAAGTCAGACTGAGGACAAACGGTTCAGAACCGTTCGAGACAGATAACCACGGCTTCATCTTGGATTGCTCCTTCGGCCCAACAATCTCCGATCCAACATCTCTGGAGAGAGCTATTTCCGATATTCCCGGAGTGGTCGAGGTAGGGCTCTTCGTAGGCATATGCGATGCAGTAATCGTCGCTTCGAGTGATGGAATCAAAGAGCTGATCAAGTCTGATGGAAGAATTTAGCATCCGTCGTCGTTAAAGAGGGCCTGCCAATCCCGAGCCGGGTCTGTAGCTTAGTCAGGTAGAGCACCCGGCTCTTAACCGGGCGGTCGCGGGTTCGAACCCCGTCAGACCCGCCAATGTATATGCCGAGCAATCGAGGATTCATAACCGATGGTCTGAGACGGACGATTGGCGACGCTATGGGGAAAGAGTACTGGATTGGAGATGTTAGGGCTGGCTCCCATGACACCAAAGAGGTGGTTCTCAAGGGGTGGGTCCATAGGGCTCGGGGCTCGAACAAGATTTGGTTCATCGTTGTTCGAGACTCTACAGGCCACGTCCAATGCGTGGCTAAGAGGGACGTAGTAGGTGACGAGTGCTTCGAATTGCTCAGGAACGCCCTAATCGAATCTAGTGTCGAGGTAACAGGTGTGGTAGAGCCAACAGATCGAGAGCACGGCCATGAGATCCAAGTTACTTCAGCCACTGTGGTCGGTCCCGTCAACCCCGATCGCCCCTTCCCCATCACCGAATCAGCGATGGAGGACTCCGATGGCGGTGAGACCGAGTTCCTACTGGATAACAGGCACCTCTACCTTCGAACGAGCCGAATGACGACCATGCTGAAGATTAGAAGCACCGTATTCGGGGCAATCCACTCATACTTCCGTGACAGAGACTTCACTGAGTACCAGGCACCAAACTTCGTTGCAGGCGCTGTGGAAGGTGGAAGTACACTGTTCGAAGTCCCATACTTCGGCAAGAAGGCATACCTCACCCAGTCTTGGCAGCTCTATGCAGAGGCAGCGATGCCAGCCCTGGAGCGCCTGTACACAATGGCACCCTCATTCCGAGCAGAGAAGAGTAGGACAAGGAGGCACCTAACAGAGTTCTGGCATGCTGAGATGGAGATAGCATGGGCTTCCAATGACGAGGTGATGGAACACGGGGAAGGAGTGGTGCGACACGTCGCGAGTACCCTACTAGAAGAGAGGTCAGAGGAGCTCGAGGAATTGGGCCGGGATTTGTCCACGGTAGCTAGATTCGCGGAAAGCGAATACCCCAGGATGCGCTATGACGAGGCCATTGAGGCACTTCAGTCGAAGGGAGTAGAGGTCGAGTGGGGTCAGGACTTGGACTACTCCAAAGAGAAGATACTAACCTCTGACTTCGAGGTCCCCCACTTCCTCACTCACTACCCGAGGGTGGCCAAGCCATTCTACCACCGTCCCGATCCTGAGGACCCGAAATACGTCCTATGTCACGACCTTCTGGCTCCCGAGGGCTATGGCGAGATAATCGGAGGAGGGGAGAGGACATGGTCCGAGGAGGAAATACTCGAGAGAATTGACGAGGAGGGAACCCCTCGTGAGCCGTACGAATTCTACATCGATATCCGGAGATATGGAGGAGTCCCCCACGGAGGCTTCGGATTAGGAGTTGATAGGTTATGCACCTGGCTTTCTGGCGCTGAGCACATCAGAGAGGCCATCCCGTTCCCAAGGGATAGCAGAAGGGTCACTCCATAGGAAGTGGTAGTATGGACTCAGAGCAGACACGCCCCCTCACTAGGCTGGTAGCGCTCTCAGCGATAACAGCCAGCCTCTGCTGCCTACCCTCAGTCGTTTGGGTCATGCTTGCGGGTTCCTCAGCCATAGTCGCAGCCGATCAACTCTCAAACGACCTCTACTACTCATGGGTCCGATTTGCTCTGTACCTGGTATCACTCTCCATGCTCTCCTACGGCCTAGTAGTTTACTTCCGCAATAGGGGAGTTTGCACCCTGGACGACGTAAAGAGGGAGAAGAGGAGGGTGGTCAACACAACCCTGGCAGTTTTTACAGCAGCCATTCTGACTTATCTGATTTGGAACTTCGTAATTCTGGAGATCGTCGGGATAGCCATCGGGCTTCCTTGGGAGGACTCCGCCTTCTGGAACTAGAGCCCCGACCAACGAATGCCTCTTACGACGACCGCCCCTAGCACCATCATGTCTGAGAGTTGGCGAGACATGGATATGGCAAATCCCACTGAGGAGCACTCGATGCTCAGGGAGATGGTCCGAAACTTTGTCAGAGATAGGGTGGAGCCACAGGCCCTCGAGAACGACAGAGAGGAGAGATTCAACATAGGGCTCTTCAGAGAGATGGGATCGATGGGGCTACTCGGGCTTACTGTCCCTCACGAGTACGGTTCCTTCCTAAGGTCTGCAGCGGCGAGTGGGTGGGATGTCTTGGTATGAGCGAACCAGACTACGGTACAGATGTATTGGGAATGCAGACAAACGCCACAATCAGGGACGACGGATCATGGGTGATTAACGGTAGGAAAATGTGGATCACAAACGGAATTATCGACGAGGACGGTACTCCTGCGGATGTCGTTTGGCTATACGCAAGGACCGGTACAGACGACAGGGGGAGGGCAGAGATCACGACATTCCTAGTTGAGAGGGGGATGGACGGATTCTCTGCTGGTCAGAAGATTACTGACAAGCTAGGCATGAGAGCTAGTACGACTGCCGAGCTGGTTTTCGAGGACTGTGTAGTCCCAGCAGAGAACGTGGTGGGGAAGCCAGGAGAATCGATGATCCATCTGATGAGAAATCTGGAGCACGAGAGGGTCGGACTTGCCGCAATGAGTCTTGGAATAGCGAGGAGGTGCCTCCACGACATGAACTCATACGCAACCGAAAGGGAGGCCTTCGGTAAGCAGATCAGGGACTTCGGTCAAATCCAGAGACATATTGGGGAGTCATGGGCAGAGTACAGGGCAATGAGAGCATACGTCTACGATACGGCTAGGCAGATCGAACTCTCCGAAGCAGGACACAGGCTGGACTCCGACGGCGTCAAGCTCTATGCCACTACGGCTGCTAAGAACATAGCAGACAGGGCAATACAGGTCATGGGTGGCTATGGTTACGTCGGAGAGTACGTAGTAGAGAGGATGTGGAGGGATGCCAAACTTCTCGAAATCGGAGGAGGAACCTTGGAGAGCCATCAGAAGAACATAACTAAGGATCTGAAGAGGGATCCCGGAGCAATCGATAGTTGACCCGCCTTCGGTGTTTTTCATTTTGGTAGTCCCGCCCGGATTCGAACCAGGGTCCCCGGGACCAAAACCCGAGATGATGGACCACTACACTACGGGACTCCGGCCGGTCCTCAATGCCGTGGCTCTTGTATTTGACGGGACGGTTAGCCGTCAATATCAAGCCATATTCTTCCTGCCGTGAACTGTGCGAGGCAGACTAGTACTGTTATCGATGGTTTTGCTACTGGCCTCTTCATTGTCTTCTTTGGCCTATGGGTCAACTCCAGACGACAACAACGATATCTCTGAAATCTCAGAAAACGAGCCTAGAGTACAGGGAACCCATAATCCATGGATAGAACAGTCACTTATCGATAGGTCCGAGACCGGGCAGAAGAATATTCGTGTCACTGCCATCACTAGTTCTCTTGGGCACTTGGACACGTGGCAGAG
Organism: Marine group II euryarchaeote REDSEA-S43_B8; assembly: GCA_001629235.1. Classification (GTDB taxonomy): domain Archaea; phylum Thermoplasmatota; class Poseidoniia; order Poseidoniales; family Thalassarchaeaceae; genus UBA36. The sequence goes on from LUSA01000063.1 coordinate 10,885, forward strand.
GCAGATTGGAGCTATAGACAGGCAAGCTCCAGCCGGTCCAGGGGAAAGGCTCTCTCATCATGAAACGACCTCCACTGGAACGGATCACCGGACCTTTTGGGTCAACTCCTCTTTTTTGCCAAAGCTAATCCAAGTTTCAGGAATCGTGGCTTTGCTCGATGCAGAGAATTCTCCAGAGCCATATGGGATCTTACCCATCGAGCCGAGCCCCAATACTGTAAGATCCGGAGAGATACACGGTGCGAATGATGCTTGGGAGATGGGATTCTCAGGCGAGGGGCTAATAGTCGCAGTTGCAGATACGGGGGTCGACTTCGCCCATCCAGATCTGAATGGGACCCAGGCCAGAGTTGGATTCCAGAACTCTTCATACTACGGCTGGCCTCTGATGTTCGATCACAACAGCATGTATACTTGGATGGTAGATGGAAAGTCCTACCCCGAGTCAAATACGTGGTATGCCGATACATCCACCGTAGATTTCGATAATGACTCGGACGGGATACTCGACGAATCGGGTTTGAACATCACAGGAGTGAACGAATCCCTATCTGGAGAATATCACCTGGGGGAGCATCCTGACTGGCGCCTTCGCGACAGGGCCGGTGGTGATGTCCCGATTCTGGTCGTGGATGACCGACTATCAGGGGTATACGAGACCGTTTGGCCCGACACGGATAGAGACGGTTGGTTCGGCAACGAGACTCCCATGCGACCGGGTGAGGAGACATCTGGTAGGGACACTGATGGAGATGGCCTCTGGGACGTCTCCGCGGGACTCGTATACTGGGTATCTGACGGAGTAAACGGAGTGCCGTATGGAGGGACATACTCTGCCAGGCATGGGTACTCAGACAGGATCGCAGGACCAGGAAATCTGACTCTTTTCATGCTAGAGTCAGGAACCCATGGGACCCTTTGCGCCAGTGCCATCTCCGCCCAAGGCGTCGTTGATGGTGGCAGAGTACTAGGAATGGCACCAAATGCTACGATTTCCTCAATTGGAAACCACTACTCAGGAGGGCACTCATTGGATGCATGGAGATTCATTGCAGAGGGTTATGATGGAGATCCAAGCACTCCAGATCAACCGCACATAGGGTCTTTCTCTTTCGGGTACTCTTCTGTCGACGACTCTGGGGCCGATGGGTATTCCCTATACCTCGATTGGATAACCAGAGTTTACAACTCAAATGCATCGTACGCCGTAGCAATTGGAAACGGGGGACACGGCTTCGGGACCACAAAGGTGCCAGGGGCCGCTCATGGGGTATTCTCAGTGGGCGCGTTCAGTAGCCGCTCCTCAGACTCGTGGGGTCAGAGCGCACCATGGTCAAACAGGGGCCCAAACGCCGTTGGAAGGATGGATCCCGATATCGTAGCAGTAGGTTGGTCGGCAACTGGAGATATGCCACTCAACAACTACGACAATGCGAACCAGGCATGGACGACATGGGGGGGGACCAGCCTGGCCACACCAGTAGTGGCCGGGCTCCTCGCTCTGGTGGAGGAGGCTTGGCTGGAGAACAGGGGCTATCATCCTAAATCCCAGGAGCTCCGTGACTTCGTCCTATCAACCTCAGACGACAGAGGGTACGAGTCCTTTGTTCAGGGAGGCGGATGGATGAATGCCTCTCGTGCGGTCAAGACCCTAGCCGCAGAGAACGGAACGTGGTCTGCATCTCCTGCCCAATGGAACACAGGTTGGTTCCATGGCAAGCATAGAGACGCAAATCTGAATTCCATAGCACCAGGAGAATCACAGACATTCGATGTCAAATTCGAAAACCCCGGGTCATCAGAACTCCAACTCAATCTGACACCAGTCTCCTTCCAGCCCCTTGCTCACGAGGTCCTAGTCTGGAACAGCACAGGAAACGGATCTGGAGGGGGCGAGAACGACACATGGGACGGACACCAAGGCGATAGGCCAGACTTGCTTATACCCATACACATAACCAACGACTCCTCTAACAGGCTTCACCCAGATACGGTGCAATTCAGAGCAAGAGCCACAATCCAGTATGACGCATTCGACGAGGATCTCGACAGGTCTTCAATGGAGCGGGTATATCTGGAGGTCTTCAGATGGAGCGACTTCGATGGCGATGGCACCTATCACAACGACAGCGACAGTGATGGAATGGTTGACGAGTCAGAGTGGGAGGACTCAGAAGAGCTCGAGGAAGTGACATACTGGTGGTATCATGGGCCCCAGGCGGAGGTAAGAGTGGGTCTCCCTTTCGAAGATGCTCGAGATGGACTGCTACTTGGGGTCTGGAGGTACGATGCAAGTCCTTCGGGACTAGACCCAGTTCGGATAGAGATCGATTGGACTTCCTTCGGAATCTCCGATGACGAATGGATATCCACAAGCGAGAACATCGAAATCGAACCAGGCTCCAATAACACCGTCCCCGTCACTGTTTCAGTGCCAGAAGACTCCACACCAGGCCTCCATCAACACGGCATTCTCGTCCAATCACAATCAGCTGATGATCCCAATAATTCCAGAAGCTGGACCCTGCCAATAGTAACCAACGTCCCTTGGGAGGGTCCCTTCTCCCTGCTCCCGAAGCCCCTAGACGGCAACGTAACCAACCAGACCCTATACACCGAATCCTGGATAAGTGGTGCGATGCGATGGGGCTGGAGGCCCGAGAGCGGGGACTGGAGGTTCCTCACGATCGACTGGCCCGAGGAACTAGGCCAAGACGGGGCGATCATCCTAGATGTTGATTGGGATGACAACCCGTACACGGACATAGATGTGCTATGGCTTACTGAGACGGCTCACGGATACTACGATGACGATCCGGACTCGTATGGGCCTAGCACATTCTTCATCGAAGAACGTTCGGTGAACAACCACGCCACGAGCGGACAGCACAACTGGGGGACATACACGGGCACCTCCAGAGAGACCTTCGCAGTCCCAGCAACTTCCGGAACTCACCAAATGATCCTCCATACTGCACTGCACGGAGTAGAGACTAACGACAACCCCCTCAACATCTCAGTCGGATACATTTCAGCAGAATCCTCAGGCTTCAGCAGGACAGTTTCAGACTGGTCCGAGTCCGAAGGGAACGATACCGCTCTCGTGGTCTCCACAATGCCTATGCCCGTGGAGTCCGTTTCGTCTCACGGTTGGGTCAGGCCCATCTACCTGGACAACCAGGTAGCATTCCAGGACGACCCAGGTGACAAGATGACAGCGTCTTGGTGGTACAACTTGACCATGGAGGAGGCATCCGAGCTCACTGTCTCCATGGACTCTTATGATAGCGTGGATCTAGACCTATTCCGCTTCAGAGACGAGGACGGAGACGGCATTTTCTCCTCAGGAGAAGAAGTCACTAGATCATGGAGCGGGACCTCTTCGGAAACGATCTCAGTAACAGATCCGGAGGACGGACTGTACGGAGTAGCGGTCCACGGATATTCGGTGGACGGAGAGGGGGCCGACTTCTGGATCGACATCGAGGTCGTCGCGGGGTCATCCTTGCAGGTACCCTCATTCCACGACCTGAACGAATCAGTGATTTCCGATATCTGGCCTTCTGGGTCAGATTCCCTAGGGGGGCGAGTCCCCACCGGAGCGATAGAGCTGAACATCAGCTACCTTAGGCCTCCCGAGGAAGGGAACTGGACAGGCTTCATCGACCTATCCCTCGAAGGAGGTGCACTGATTCGACTCCCATATCACTACGAGTTAGTCGAACTAGACCCAGAGATATCGTTCACAGCCCCTCAGAATCTCACTGAGACCAATACACAGCTGCCAATAAAACTGCATGCAGCAGATATCGGAATAGGATTCAAACTATCCCATCTGACTTGGACATGGCCATCCAACAATACGACATTCCCAGCTGACTCGGTTTGGGGGTTATCCACAAACGGGACCCTCCACGACCTCACCTCTGTCTGGAATGGTGTCGGCAACCTATCCGACAACCTCCTCCTTAGGGAGGCTTGGGTGAACTCGACACTCCCCGCTAGCGAGCAGTGGTTCGAATTCCACGCGATGGTCTCAGACGCATCCGGGCGCACCTCCTCTTCGGACCTTGCCGTCTCCTACGATGTCACATCCCCGATGCTGGCCATTCACGGGGTTCCCTGGATAACAAACACCGAGACACTGGACTTCCAGATACAAAC
>LUSA01000064.1 GCA_001629235.1 Marine group II euryarchaeote REDSEA-S43_B8
GTCTCTAGCAGATGGCCCGAATCCAAGAGGAGACTCTGATTGGACTCTCTGCAGGGATTCTGCATCTAGGATGTCACTGGTAAGAACGTGTCCCGGAGCAACCGAGTTTATTCTTACCTTAGGCGCTAAATCGAGTGCAAGAGCAGAAGTCAGGCCGTGCATAGCAAATCTGGAACCCGTGTAAGAGAGATAGTCGGCGTTGGGCGATTCCACCTTAAAGTCGAGAATGTTGACCACCCATGAGCCTTCGACGGATGACTCAAAGAGGCCCTGAATTAGTAGTAATGGGGCCAAAGCGTTGACTTTCATGTGCTCTACCCAGGTTTCCTCGGAAACATCCTCTATTCGGTCTAATACGAACAGAGATGCGTTGTTCACAACTCCAACAACTGTCCCCAGAGAATCGGAAGCATTCTTGATTAGTCCTTTTACTGAGGCTGAATCGTTCAGATCGCATTGGATAGTACATGCATTTCCGCCTGCAGACTCTATCTCTTCTTGCAGGTCTCTAGCATCATCTTCCGAACTCCTGTAGTGGATGGCAATTTTGTATCCCTCTTCGGAGAGTTTCAAACATATCTCTCGTCCAATTCTAATTGCTCCTCCGGTTACTATGACCGCGTTGCTCATGGCACGCGCAAGGGATGTCTATTTTACCAATTTCTCAGATGAAGTGGGGACTTGCAGATGAGAACGGTTAATGTCGTTCTTCTATCCGCCTGTTTCGATGGAGAGGCGGTTGCCAATCATCGACCTCGAAAAGGATGGGGCTGGAGGCTGTGGAGTCTCCGTAGAAATGAGCCCCCTAGAGAAGAGAAAATCGATGCGCAAGAGGCTACCGGATTGGTTCAAGACCACCCTCCCAACAGGAGTTGCACAGGCTAGATTCAATGGCACCAAGGGAAATGTCGTAGAACATGGCCTTAATACGGTATGCGAGGAGGCTAGATGTCCGAACATCCACGATTGCTGGGGAAGAGGCACTGCTACTTTCATGATTGCTGGAGAGGTTTGCACTAGAGGGTGCAGGTTCTGTGCAGTGGGTACTGTCAGGACTCCACCTGACCTGGACCCTGAGGAGCCCAGAGAGTTGGCGGATGCAGTGAAAAGAATGGGGCTTAGTTATGCTGTGATTACGGTTGTAAACAGAGATGATCTCTCTGATGGGGGGGCTTCACATTACAAGGAATGCATTCAGAGAGTTTCTGAGACTAATCCAGGGGTTGGTCTAGAGCTTCTGTGCTCGGACTTAGATGGGAACCTAGATTCCCTCGAAATGTTACTCGAAGGGCTGCCCCTGAAGGTTTTCGCTCACAATGTCGAGTGTGTGCCTCGATTAGATAGCGTTGTCAGGGACCCCCGTGCTTCATTTGAGCAATCACTAAAAATTCTCAGGTATGCAAAGGAGATTCGCCCTGATCTAATGACGAAGACTAGCCTTATGGTCGGATTAGGAGAGACTGATGAAGAGATTTCTGAGGCAATGGCAATGGTGAGGGAAGCAGGAGTGGACATGATTACTCTGGGGCAATACTTGCAACCTAGCATTAGACACCTCCCTATTGACAGGTTTCCTGAGCCCGAGAGTTTCGCCGACTGGGATGGTACTGCTAGGGGGCTTGGCTTCAGAGCCGTGGCTAGTGGCCCTCTAGTTAGGTCGAGCTATCGAGCCGGCCTCCTGTGGGAGGAGGCAATGGGTGGTGAGCCTGTTGTCACAAGAGACTCAACTGGTTCTGCCGTAAGTCATATTTTTTCTGAAGAGCGTGCCACTTCGGCAAAGGTGGAGAATCCATGAATAGGGGGTGCGGTGATGTCATCAGACGATAGCAAGGGAAGTATACGAGTCCCGGATGCACCATTCAGGCCGGGCGAGGAGGCTAGCTTCGATAGTTGGCCATGGAAGCCAGGGGACTTCGCTATGCCGGATCCGAAGACTTGCGAATTCAAAGATACCACAGAGCTAGCCAACGGTCTGGTCAGGGTTCTCGATGACGATGGTGTAGCTTCGGGAGAATGGGACCCAGGACTTTCCGCGGAGGAGCTGCAAAACGGTTTGGAGCATATGGTTAGGCTTAGGATATTCGATGATCGAATGATGAAGATGCAGAGGACTGGTTTGCTTTCATTCTACATGAGGTCACTAGGTGAGGAGGCGGTGGCTATTGCACAGACAATGGCCCTCCAGGAGCAAGACTGGATTTTCCCCACATACAGACAGCCAGGGGCTCAGTTTGTTCGAGGAAGGGACATGGTCAGCATGATTTGTCATTGCATCGGTAATGAGGAAGACAACATCAAGGGCAGGCAGATGCCAGTACACTACTCCTACAGGGAAGGGAGGTTCATTTCTGTCTCGAGTCCAGTCGGGACTCAGTTCAGTCAGGCAGTTGGAGTGGCTCTAGCATCCAGCTACAAGGGTCTTGACGAAGTGACCATCACTTGGATAGGGGACGGGGCCAGTGCGGAGGGCGACTACCACTATGCTCTGAATTTTGCTAGTGTTTTCAATGCCCCGGTAATTCTGAATGTCGTTAACAATCAATGGGCGATTTCAACACATGCTAACTTCGCAACTGGAATTGGCGATTTCGCTTCTAGAGGCCTGCCCTATGGGCTACCCTCAATTAGAGTGGACGGGAATGACTTCTTGGCACTATATTCGGTAACCAAATGGGCTAGAGAAAGGGCTGCTTCTGGAGCAGGTGCCACTCATATCGAAGTGCTCACTTACAGAACCGGAGCCCACAGCAGTAGCGATGATCCCAGTAGGTATAGGCCCGGAGATGAACATACGAAGTGGCCGGGAGGCGATCCCGTGGTAAGACTCAAGGAGCACCTAATCAATATCGGAGAGTGGAGCGAGGAGAGTCATACAGAACTTGAGGAAAAGATAGATTCAGAGGTTGTGGAAGCATACAAAGAGGCGGTAAAGTTCGGTGATCTGGCCAATGGGCCATACCCATCAGCAGATACTATTTTCACTGAAGTTTACGAAGAAGTTCCATGGCATCTACAAGAACAACATGATGAGATGATGGGTGGTTAATCGTGACGAACATGAATATGATCCAGTCGCTGAACAGCGCTCTTGACATTATGCTAGATAGGGATCCTGATGTGATTATCTTCGGAGAAGACGTTGGTTACTTCGGCGGAGTTTTCAGGACTACAGACGGATTGCAAGAGAAGCATGGAGACCATAGGGTATTCGATACGCCTCTGTCAGAAGGTGGAATCGCCGCTACCGCGTTTGGCATGGGACTAAATGGTCTTAGGCCGATTGTGGAGATTCAATTTGCTGACTATATCTTCCCAGCATACGATCAGATTGTGAATGAGATGGCCAAGATCAGACATAGGTCAGGTGGAGAATTCTGGTCACCAGTCACACTGCGGACCCCTGCTGGCGGTGGAATTAGAGGAGGGCACCATCACTCCCAATCCCCTGAGTCCCAATTTACTCACACCCCAGGGCTGAAGGTTGTCTACTGCTCAACCCCCTACAATGCCAAGGGTCTATTGATTAGCTCAGTTGAGAGCAACGATCCAGTGATCTTCTTCGAGCCAAAAAGGTGCTACAGAGGACCATTCTACGGAGATCCGCACAAAGTTCCAACCTACAGAATTCCACTTGGCCAGGCTAGAATGGCCTTGGAGGGAAGCGAATGCACTGTAATATCTTGGGGAGCCATGGTACATGTGTGTGAGCAGGCAATCAAAGATAGCGGATTCTCATGCGATCTGATAGACTTGCAAACTCTTGTCCCTTGGGACAAAGAAACCGTAGTTGGTTCGATTGAGAAGACTGGCAGGTGCGTGATTGTGCATGAGGCCCCCAAGACTAGCGGATTCGGAGCGGAGATGTCAGCATCGATTCAGGAGAGGTGCTTCTACCACCTCGAGAGTCCCATCGTGAGAGTAACTGGATGGGACACACCTTTCCCCCATACTACTGAATGGGATTACATGCCCGGACCGACTAGGATTGCCGCGGCGATAGCGCAAACACAGGAGGACTAAGATGGGAAATTTCGTTTTCAAGTTACCAGACATAGGTGAAGGAGTAGTTGAAGGGGAGGTTGTCCAGTGGCACGTCTCAGTAGGTGACTCAGTATCCGAGGATGATCCAATCGTGGATGTCATGACAGACAAGGCTACTGTGACTATTCCCTCCCCGGTTAGTGGAGTCATTAGTTCCCTTAGCGGAGATGTAGGAGACATGATTGCCGTTGGTTCTAGCCTTATGGAAATCGATTCTGGAGGCGAGGGAGGGGTCCCAGCGGCAGAAGATACAGAGGAGCAAGAGCCGGTTTCGGATCCTGATCCTCCCAAGGCACCCGAGCCCGCTCCAGCCCCCAAG
>LUSA01000065.1 GCA_001629235.1 Marine group II euryarchaeote REDSEA-S43_B8
CTGCACTCGAGTAAGCTTCCAATGGCTCCCTGTTCAAATCCAAGAATTGATTTCCGAAAGGGAATGGCTCCACAACAGCCCTTGCTTGCTCCCATAGTCCTAAAATGGCTAATGAGGCTCCAAGAGCCTCTGCAGACGAGAGCCTCCCCACCTTTCCCCAAGAAACTGGATTCGCAGCAAGCAGCAACGGCAGAATCCTCCCTTCCAGCCTGGTTCTACCGTCAATCAAATCTAGAGACTCCTCTATTTGTTTCCACGAGCAGTCAAGAACTACAATCGAACCGCCCAACGAAATTAGATTACCATCTTCTGGGGCTAGTACAGTCTTAGCACGAGGATCCAACAAGTACCCTCTCCTGGGAGTAGAATTAGCCGATTCGTGGAGATTTATCAGTCCACTCTGATGCAATTTTCTAGATGTGCACTTCTTCGGATCATCCTGATCTAGATGAATAACATGTAGGGGTACGCTTTGCACGATACTATCTCCTGGAACGAGAACCAGATCTAGAAACTCCAAATCGACGACCCTTCTTCTTTTCAGGCCTTTTCCTAGTTTTGTTCGCTACGTCATTTTTGGCATCAGAGATGGTCATTTGACTCGATGACTAATTTGCCACCATGGTATTGCTTCTTGGTATGGCTTCTACGAAAAGCGAAATCCCCAAAGCCCTCTCGAATTTTTCCAAAGTGGAATCGGTTGGCCTATTCCCATTCTCCGCCTTCTGGATGACTCCTATCTTGACATTCATCATTCTCGCTAAATCTTTCTGCGACAAACCCTTGATTTTCCTGCTATTCCTTATTCTCGCGTGAAAATCTCCTGCAAGCTCCGTTGCATCCTTGGTCATGATGTCTATTCCTGAAACCCCCTTTCCCGTCACCAGGCTCGATTGCTCATTATTCTGGATAATCTTCGTGGGCCTTTGCTCTACTACCAATCCCATCGACGCTATGCATCCAGAGCAGCATTCCAGAACGGATTGCGATACCTTTGCCCTCCTAGTGCCCACTCCTTCCTTTCCACAGAGCTCGCAAGCACCCATGCTATAGCGAGGCATGAGGGCAACATGAGGGCTTCGTAGGGGTCATAAGTATCCTCTTTGTGTCAGAACCATGTCTTCAGAGGCCGGTGAGCCTAGCTCGGACGACAATATACTGGAAAAAGGCGATCCAAACAGGGCCGCTCTAGACCGCCTCACTAAGGACTATCAGGATCTCTCTGAGAAGGCACAACAGTTGTTGACGGAGAAGCTATTCCTGGAGAACGAGATGAACCAACTGAAGAAGCGCTCAAACCGACTCGAGGAGGAACTCAGCAACATTCGAACTCCTCCATTAATTGTCGGCTTCATCCAGGACGTGGTAGATGAGCAGGCCATTGTCAGAAGCTCAAATGGCACAGTATTCCTAGTCTCTGTGAATCGTCGTCTGGATAGCTCGAAGATAAAACCCGGAACTAGAGTAGCACTCAATCAGGATACTCTTTCCGTAGTTGAGGTACTCGCTGACTCCTGGGACCCTCTGGTTAGCAATACCGAGATTATCGACACTCCCGACGTCCCTTATTCCTCTATAGGGGGTTTAGAGGAGCAGATCAAGGAGCTCAAAGAAGCAATCGAGCTACCCTTCGAAAATCCGAAGGCGTTCTCCGACATGGGGATTGAGCCGCCCAAGGGAGTTCTTTTGACCGGTCCGCCTGGGACAGGTAAGACCATGCTAGCGAAGGCCGTCGCCAACTCTACGAATGCTACTTTCCTAGGTCTAGTAGGAGCGGAACTAGCCCAGAAGTACATAGGCGAAGGAGGCAGGATGGTCAGAGAACTATTCGAGATGGCAAGACAAAAGTCACCTTCCATCATCTTCATAGACGAGATAGACTCAATTGGCTCAAAGAGACTCGATGTTTCCACGTCAGGCGATCGCGAAGTTCAAAGGACTCTGATGCAGCTGCTGTCAGAGATAGACGGTTTCGACAGTCTGGACGACGTGAAGGTGATTGCTGCCACAAATCGTCCTGAACTTCTGGATGCAGCTTTGCTTAGACCAGGAAGGTTTGACAGGATTATCGAGATACCGCTACCCGAAGTAGATGCTCGAGAGGCGATTTTCCGAGTTCATTGCGGTGAAATGCCCGTGGGAACGGGTGTCGATGACCGCAAACTAGCATCTATGACTGAGGGATTCAGTGGTGCGGAAATCAAGTCTGCCGTCTTGGAAGCAGGAATCTCAGCCATTTCGGATAACAGGAAATCCGTAAACAAAGAGGATTTTGTTCTAGCAATTAAGAAGGTACAGGATAACAGGAAGGCCCCCGCTGACTCAAACTCTGAGGGAATATACACCTAAGGAAAGGTCTTGATGAAGAGGCCCTCCCGATGCACATGGCTCAACTTGTAGAGTGTGTACCAAATTTCAGTGAGGGCAAGGACCAGCAGATTATCGACCAAATTACGCAACCTATTCTCGATGAGATCGGAGTCCACCTGCTGGATGTAGATATGGGCGCAGATTTCAACAGGACGGTAGTCACGATGGTGGGCGAGCCAGAACAGGTACTCAAAACAGTGATCGAGTGTACTAGAATCGCGACCAGCATAATAGACATGAGCAAGCACACGGGTGAGCACGCTAGGATGGGAGCCGTGGATGTAGTCCCATTCATCCCGATATCCGGAATTTCAATGGAACAGTGTGTTAATCTCTCAAAGAGATATGCCGAGACAGTCTCCAACGAACTGGATCTTCCCATTTACCTATATGCGGAGGCTGCTACAAATCCAAACAGAGTAAGTCTTCCAAATATTAGAAGGGGCGAATATGAAGGATTTGAAGAAAAAATTTCAGATCCCGATTGGGCTCCAGACTTTGGCCCTTCCTCATTCAATTCCAGAATGGGAGTCACGGCTACGGGAGCCCGTCAAATTCTCATTGCTTACAATGTCAATCTTGATACCGATGACAAGGCCAAAGCAAATACTATTGCCTCATCGATAAGGACTAGCGGATCGCTGGTTAAAGACGAACAAGGACAGAAAATCATCGGTGAAGATGGCAAGCCTCTTAGAAAACCCGGCCTCTTCAAATCACTACAGGCTGCCGGTTGGATGTACGATGAATCTACAGCACAAGTATCCATGAATCTACTAGATTTCTCTGTAACCGGACTTCACGATGTCACGGAGGCAATCAGGAACGAGGCCTCAATTATCGGACTTAACGTAACAGCAGGCGAGCTGGTGGGTTTAGTGCCGCTAGAAGCAATGCTTTCTGCAGGGAGATTCTACATAGACGATGATTCCATAGTCGATGAAAAAGTGCTTGTACAAAAAGCCATATCTGGCCTAATGCTAGACATGCTAGATGACTTCGAGCCAGAGTCAAGCATAATCGAATGGGCAATCAAAAAGGTGGTTTGATGAACGAGGGTTACATGGATGTTCTAAGGTCTATAGCCAGTTCAGAACCAACGCCTGGCGGCGGCTCTGTCGCAGCGCTCTCCTTGGATCATGCACACTCATTGTCGTTGATGGTGGCGAGACTGACGTTGGCGAAAGAGAAGTGGGCAGAAGGGCATGATGCCGCAAAGGCTTCGAAAGAACTATCAGAACCGGCTTTGGAAGAGGCAATTCTTCTGGCTATCTCGGACTCTGAAGCATTCGAATCAGTTATGTAGAGGAAATAAGGAACGCCACCATTGGGGCTGCATTGGCACCACTCAATACTGCATCGAGCGCTCAAAAACTACTATCCAATCTCGAAAAACAATCCGCTTCTTGCAACCCCAATGCACTTACTGACCTGGCCTCTGCTTCTGAGATGGCTCTTTCAGCGGCGAAGATTGCATCATTGAACGTTAGAATCAATTTGGAGTATATCGAAGGGGAAGATGTAGACTTACTCACTTCGAAGATAAACTCAGCCGTTGAGCAGTCGATAAAATCAGCAAATATTGTAGCATTGATGGTTAACAAAAGGTTGGAGTGGTAATGCCGGCCGGAAACCTAGAGAAATATGGAATTCCAGAATCTCTGCCTCCAAAAAGGGAGACTGACGACTCAGTTCCGCATGCTCCGGTTAGGCCTCAGATTCTCACTCAAAAAGAGAGAAGGCTAGCAGTTGAGAACTCACTAAGATACTTCCCTGAGAAATGGCACAAGGAACTTGCTACCGATTTTCTCGAGGAACTGGATAGTCTTGGTCACATATACATGCACAGATTCAGACCAGACCATGAAATCCGCTCAAGATCTATCCATGAATACAAGTCCAATAGTAAGAGTGCCGCTGCAATAATGCTGATGATTCAGAACAACCTCGACCCAAAAGTCGCTCAATACCCCCACGAGCTGATAACTTACGGTGGAAACGGCTCCGTATTCCAGAATTGGGCTCAGTACCTCGTGACAATGGAGTACCTATCCAAAATGGAGGAAGACCAGACATTGGTGATGTATTCGGGACACCCCCTGGGACTATTCCCATCATCATCAGAATCTCCGCGAGTAGTTATTACAAATGGCATGGTCATACCAAACTATTCTTCACAGCAAGACTACGAGAGAATGAATGCATTAGGAGTATCCCAGTTTGGACAGATGACAGCAGGATCTTACATGTATATCGGCCCTCAGGGAATCGTTCACGGCACTACAATTACGATACTTAATGCTGCTAGGAAATACCTCGGTAAGACATCTGAGAGTGGCCTCGGAGGGGTCCTCTATGTGACCTCCGGATTAGGAGGTATGTCGGGCGCTCAGGCTAAGGCTGCAGTCATTGCCGGGGCCGTCTGCATCATTGCTGAGATAGATCCAACGCCTGCTAGAAAGCGTTACACTCAGGGCTGGTTAACTGAGTTATTCGATGACCTTGATGAGCTTTGCAATAGAGCCGAGACAGCAGTCGCTAATTCGGAAGCTGTATCGTTGGGTTACCTAGGAAACATTGTGGACTTGCTGGAGTATCTTATAGAGAGGGGGATCACTCCCGATTTAGCCAGCGATCAGACAAGTCTACACAACCCCTGGCTCGGTGGATATATGCCGGCAGGAATTTCATTCGAAGACGGCATTTCTCTACTAAGCTCAGATCCCAAAAAATTCAGAGGACTAGTTCAATCCTCTCTGAATAGGCACGTGAATGCTGTAAACACTCTATCTGAGATGGGAACCAGGTTCTGGGACTATGGGAACGCTTTCTTACTTGAATCAGGAAGGGCGGATGCTGAGGTATTCTCAGAAGACGGATCATTCCGATACCCCTCATATGTTGAGGATATAATGGGACCAATGTGCTTCGACTACGGTTTCGGTCCTTTCAGATGGGTCTGTACTTCCGGCAACAAACAGGATCTCGCAACGACTGACGAAATAGCACAGGAGGTACTGGAAGACCTTGCTTCTCGATGTCCTGAAGAAATTCGAACGCAGTACTTGGATAATATCAAGTGGATTTCTGAAGCAGAAAAACACGATCTCGTAGTGGGAAGTATGGCAAGGATATTGTACGCGGATGAGGAAGGCCGTAGGCAAATCGCCCTTCGCTTCAATGAGGCCATTTCTGAAGGTTTGATCAGCGCACCGATAGTAC
>LUSA01000066.1 GCA_001629235.1 Marine group II euryarchaeote REDSEA-S43_B8
GGCAAGCACCCCTCTGAGCATAACCTACCCTCAATGGGTTGCAAGGGCAAACCCTCTGACCACAATACGAGTCACAGATACCGACTGATTGCGATACCGCTCACACGCTACCCTCTGACTAGTATACGAATCAGTTACTCGTCTTCTAGGTGAATGTATCCAGAGACAGCTTGCAACGCCAGCAAGGAAGCAAGAACGCCAAACAAGACCGGGTCATTGTAACCGTAGTCCACTGCTTCCCCTGAAGTATAGTGCAAGGAGAACACGACCAACATCGACGCGGATGATGCCATTGCCATAATGGAAAGCTCCCTGCCCTTGACGAAGATTCCTGTCACTAGGGAAAGTGATGCCAGCCCGATTGAAAAGGCACCGAATGTCTGCTCATAGAAAACATCACGATCGGTGGAGGTATCGGGATATGCCGTCTCAGCGGCATTCTCAGCGTCTACGAAGTTGTATGTGCCCCCCATGAGGAACAATACTCCGAATCCGATCAGGAAGTACTTTGGGTTCAATATCTGTTTAATTTCCATTAAACACAGGTCCTAGGTACGGCAAATATACTATTTCCCTAGTCTCTGTTGCTTCTGGAGTTAGCAGCCACTGCCGCGAGCGCCAGAGAGCCAAGGCCAGCGGCTAGTCCGAAGCCCGGGAGTCCGCCAGGCAGGCTACCGCCGTCCTCTCCGTCACCGCCTCCACCTTCCGGGTCTTCCTCGGGAAGACTCCCGTGCAGTCAGCTATCAAGCACTCAAGTCCATTCCATCCTGGAGCCGAGTACTCGATGTCCAGGGTCGGCTCCTCCACGCTCCTGTTCCATTCCGTCATGTTCCTGTCTACCGGTAGCTCCCACCTGATTTGCTCGTCGTTCCCGCTGTTGTCAGTGGCGGGAAAGACTCTCGATGCGATTGCGAGGTTCCCCTTGCGGAGGGTGAGGGTCAGGCAGCTTCCCGGCTGGGCCGGGTCGCAGTCATCGGAGAAGATCTGAACGCCGACCTCGATCAGTATGGTCCCGTTGGGGTTCAGGTACATGTTGTCCTTCAGGTTGTCCTGCATCCTGCAAGAGAGGGAGATCTCTACCTGTCCGCTTCCGTAGGTCCTCTCTCCGTATCCCTCCTCGGAGGAGCCCGTGGAGTCGTTGCTGTCGAAGTGGGCCCAGCACGAGGACAGGTCCCCCGTTCCCCAGAAGTGCATGTGCGGGTTCTCTACTGAGGGTTGCTTTGGGTCAGTTGCCGCTTGAGCGGATACTGGGGCTGCCACTACTGAAGAGACCAGGAAAAACGCCAGACTGAGGGCAACAAGTGTCTTTTGCATCATCTTTTGCTCCAATCCGTCATCTTTGAGGCTTCTCCATACCTGTTCACTAGTCAAACCTCTGGAATCCGCTGTCCTTTCTCTCTCGGCTCTTCCTCGCTATGTTGAGGGCCTCCCCCAGCATGTCCGCGCTGACCAACTCCCTGCCTAGCCTCTCGTGGGCCACTCCGGTGATGATTGACATGACCTTGATGGGTCGCAGACCTGGTTCGCCTGCTCGAGCGTCATGTAGGGTCCTCCCGTTACGTGAATAAGCGCCCCTGTTGCCCCATCGATCTCTATGTCCAGCAATGGGTGGTTCAGGGACTCGTGAACGACCTCCTCCGGACCCTGGTCGCTCTCTCCTTAGAGCATCATCGTGACTCCTCCTCCCTTCATGATGGAGCGAACGTCAGCGAAGTCCAGGTTGATCAGGCTCGGGAGGGTGATTGTCTCGACCACTCCCTTCACGATCTCGGCGATCAGCTGGTCCATTATGCTGAATGCCTCATCCAGCGGGAGGTTAGGTACGAAGTGGAGCAGGCGATTGTTGTCCAGAACCAAGACTGCATCGGCAGCCTTCCGAACGAGGTCCAGGCCCTCCAGGGCCCTCTCCATCCTCTGGCGCCTCTCTACGTTGAATGGTGTGGTGACGACAGCGACGACGAGGGCGCCGGACCTCTTGGCCTCCTCTGCTACTATGGGTGCGATACCGGTCCCGGTCCCTCCTCCCAGTCCCGCTGTCACGAAGACCAGGTCCGCTCCGTCCACTATCTTGGTGATCACGTCCCTGCCGGCCTCAGCGCATCTCCTGCCCATGACTGGATCCCCTCCTGCACCGAGACCTCTTGTGATGTGTCTTCCGACCAGTAGCTTCTGCATTGCTCTGGTGTTGTCGAGGTGCTGCTTGTCCGTGTTGATGGCAACAGTGATGGCTCCTTCCACACCTATGTGCGTGATCCTGTTCATGGTGTTGTTACCGGATCCTCCGCAACCGCAGACGAGGATCCTTGGATCTGGTGGCCCGAAGTTCTCCAACTCTCGATCGGTCAGTGCCGTTGGAACCCTAGCAGGGGCATTTGCGGGCCCTTCTGGGGTCACTGAACTACTGGGTACCTCTACCATTAACTCGCCTCGCGCATCCCAGGCATTTCTGCCTATTACGCCCCCTCAGTCTGTTCTTTGCCTTCTTAACCGTTGAGGAACTTGGACGGTCTTCGGAGCCGATTATCAGACCAACTCGGATTCGCCGGAGGTAACAATCAAGTCTGCGTCAAATCACACCTATTCACTGGAAAGCGACATAAGGCGAGAGGCACTCCATTGCTCTGCCGCGCTTAGCTCAGTTGGCTAGAGCACCTGACTGTAGACTGAAAACACACGGTTGTAGGCAGCCATCAGGGGGTCCCCGGTTCAAGTCCGGGAGCGCGGACCAAAAACCAGCATTTTCCTCAGTTATATAGGAGTAAACCGCGGTTTTATATTCTCACCGTTTTCCGTGAAATTATGTCACTTGCACCAACGGAATATGATTATGGAAATGAGAGCAACTACGAGTTCGCCGCCTCGGTAACCTGCGCTAACGATGAGACGAGGAAAACCTTCGTCGAGGGATACGGACACATGCTGAACTACAACCACGAACAGGCAATTGCCTGCTTCACAAAGTGCACTGAGCTTGACCCCGATTGCGCCATGGCCTGGTGGGGAATCGCATACTGCGTCTCCTCCAACTACAACTGGGAGCCAGGCCTCGGATCGGGCCATGACGCCATCCAGCAGGGCCTCTCCGTGATGGGTCACTGCAGCGAGTTGGAGCAGGACCTGATCAGGGCGCTATCCACCCGCCACTCTGCTGAGGCCCGTGATGCAGCCGATCCCGCATCTCTGAACATGGGCAACAGCCCCGAGCTGAACGTCGCATTCGCAGAAGCCATGGCACCTCTCTACGAGAAGTACGCGGGCAACCTGGACG
>LUSA01000067.1 GCA_001629235.1 Marine group II euryarchaeote REDSEA-S43_B8
CTATACTAGACGATACCGACATGTTCTCAGTTGCCTGATTCGTTACGCATTGGACAACCTCGTATTCGATATTTTCGAGCTGTCTGCCGCCATGTACTGGCAATCCAATAGCATCGAATGCCCAATCTTCGTCCTGGATAATGAATACTCCATCTTCTCCTAAATCAATTGATTTAAGCTTCGAGATCCTTTGAAACTCATTGAAGTCTGGTGGACGTAGGACTCCAGTTGGATTAGATTCAGATATACGATAAGTGACTACAGACTTTTCCTCATCCACAACAAGAACCTCTGAGATCCTATCCTTTGAATATACCTCATTTGACCACTGAAGTAATGACTCCAACGAATGAGATTGATCGGATTTACCACTCAATAATTCACTCGAATTGAACCAAATAACTTCTGAGTCTGGATTATCTCTAGCAGGGTGCTTATCTGATGCCCACCTGATACCCCATGAATTACAATTATCTATGCCCAATTTTGAGAAGTTTTGGTTGAGTACAACTTTGTTACCCGGAACTCTTAATGCTTCCAAAATCGCATATTCTTGTATTAGTGTCGGGTCATTCAGTAGTCTCTCATTCACCCATTCTAACATGGCATTATCATCTGGAATCAAAGGAAATGAAACCCCTCTGTGATTACTTGAGAATAGGACTTCAATGTCAGAAAGCGCTAGTCCCCCTCCATCGATAAGTGCCCCAATAGCCGATTTCTCCCACAATCTACTATACGCTGGACCATCGAAAACCCAACATTTCCCGGTCCACTCCATGTACGAACGAGGACGCTGTCAAATTAGACGCTATCCCCAAATATCATCCGTGTGACCTCCGTGGGAACAACGTGACAGATGACACTGACGAAAGAAGACAGGAAAGCCTCAAGACTCTGCGAAATCTTTTGAAAACAATAGATGGCCAGAAGGTGACACTTATTGGTGATACAATGCTAGATAGGTATCATCACGGTTTTGCAAATAATCTAAACTCTACAGCCCCGGTTCCAGTGCTGAAGATTACCCATTCGGAGGAGTCACCGGGTGCATCTGCACATATAGCCATAGGACTCTCTTCATTCGGAATGAGGGTCTCATTCCATACTGCGTTAGGGGATGATTCTGAGGGTGAGTCGATAATTTCTACACTCAAAGAATTCAATATATCGACGGATAACATTACCATGATTCCATCCAGGGAGACTCTTACAAAGATTCGATTCTTCGGTAGCAGGTAGAGCCTTCTAGATAGAGGGCAAATACTTCTTCAGGCAGATCGAGGCACCAACGAACCCGTAGGTGATGCAATCTCTTCTGAGCTCGCTTCTTCTGCAATGGAAGATTTAGAGGATAGTTGTGCCTTGGTTATCTCTGACTACGATAAGGGAGTTGTTACTATTGAAGAATCTCTTAAGCTAATTGACAAGGCAAATATGATTGGGATTCCAGTGATAGTAGATCCCAAATTAACAGGCCTGGAAAAGAGCCGAGGCGCATCTGTAGTGATTTTTGAGAAAAGGGGCATGTCCCTTTTAGCTCGCCGAATCGGATCAGACATAGAGGAAGCGGCCCAGAATATGTTGATTGAGTATTCATGGGAAGGAATTCTTGTACTGGGAGGAATTAACGGCGTCCAGTTGTACCAGCGTGATTCTGAATCGATCCTCATACCATGCATGGCACCTGCTGCAGAACAGCAGATCGGAATGCATGATGCAGCCGCAACATCTCTTGCAGCAGCTCTGGGCTCAGGCCTTTCCCTCTATGATGCGGCATTACTCGCATCTGCAGCATGCGAATGCGTCCTTTCAGCTAGTACCGCAAAGGAGTACATTGATCGAGATACACTAGGACTATGGCTCGATGAGCTTTCATGGCAGATGAGAATATCTGATAGATAGAAACATGATTACATGAGATTGAATAGTGTTGCTTAACGCGAGCAACATGAGAGTCATGTTATCTTCACGCAATCGAGGCTCTGCCATCTTAGTGATTCTATTACTTGCTTCGAATATATCCGTATTAAATTCACACGCGGAGAATGACTATCCTGCTACACTTAGCATTGATGTGGAAGACGGTACTGTCATTGATGATGAATTCATATTCAAGGCTTTAGTGATGGATGAATTAGAACCCCATTCGGCTAGTTGGGAGTTGTTGGACTCTACTTCAACCAGACACATCTTGTAGAGTTTGCAAGCATTTTCATTCAATCCATGGGTATTTCCGATGATTTTCTTCCTCGAACCCTGCATATACATGAAAGTGGAATGGATTATTGGCACAGCGAATCATATATCCTAGACGCGTTATCCTCAACTATAGATGGCACTGTACCATCATTCTCAGCCATAATTCGCACTTCGAGTACAATTAAGTGCACCTATGCGGGGCTTGATGTCGAAGACTCGCTTTACGCGGTTAATTACAACTCGACTCCTCACCCGAGCCTATCTGAAATTACTTGGGACGGCGATACTCTAACCTTCGAGATCGACCTGGTTGATTTTGATGATGGATGGCATGACATCATTATATTCGCCCAATCCGAAATTGAAGATTCAACATACTCCCACGATTGCATAAGTATTAGGATCGATAACACCCCTCCTAGCGTAATATTGAATATTCCCGAAGAGCTGCCTGAGGGTACGGACACAGTATACTTAGATGCCTCTTCGACGTTCGACGAATACTGGGGAATACAAGGACTGACATATACCTGGTCAATAAACGAGCTTGGAGGCACAGGCGAAGTAATGAGTCAAGTTTTCAGCGGTCTCGATTATCGGTCAATTGAACTCAATCTAGTTAATTCAGGAGTTTACGGCATTTCACTATCTGTATCTGATAATGCAGGTAATATTGGTCTCTCAACTTCTACGCTGGAAGTTGTCAACATGGCTCCAACAGCACGTCTGACCATTAATGGGGAGGATTATTTCGATAATGATCAGGTTACCCTATCTCCAGACTCTTCGATTCTTGTCGACGCCTCGTCATCTACAGATACTTCGAACGATATAGATGGACTCAGATATGTTTGGAGAGTTGATAATGTCCCGACCTATGAGGGGGCTTCTAGATCTATATCATGGCCCGATGGAGTGGATGACGATAGTTTCGTCTTATCGATTGAAGTAATTGACGACGACTCTGAGTCATCTATGATCTCAGTTATCGTTGTGGATAATAGCGAATCCGGTAGTCCTCCTCTTTCACTACTAATTCTGATTATTTCTGGTGGTTTCTTGTCATATTCTCTATTCAGACGTTCGAAATCAGATGATTCAGAAATTCCCAAGTGGAACTAATCCTGAAAAGACCAAAAGGCAGTAATTACAGGGATTTGTATGAGTTTACCATTCGATAGGCAAGAGTATCTTAGTCGCCAGGAATCAGTATTCTCCAAATTACCCAGATCAAGCTTAGCAATCATTCCAACAAATGATCCAAAAATACGATCTAATGATGTCTCATATCCATTTAGAGCCAATTCATACATGCTATATCTTTGTGGCTGGGAAGAAGATGAAGGTACATTACTAGCAACGAATTCATCTGGAAAATGGGTAACAACACTGTTCGTACCAGATAGGGATACAACCAAGGAAATATGGGAAGGGATACGTATAGGCGTTGACGGCGCGAAGTCATGGCCAGTTGATCATACCGATTCATTACTAAGTCTTGATTCCTGTATCAAAGAGTTACTATCGGATGGAAGTAGAGTTTTCACAATTCCCGGCGTATCCTCTTCATTAGACATATTGTTAGATGAGAATACTGAGGCCGAGGACTTACGCGCCTATATCGATCCAATTAGAAGGGTCAAATCAGCAAATGAAATCCAATACATGCAAGAGGCCGCATCCATTGCATCATCAGCACATGAGAAGGCAATGCGCAATACTCGACCAGACATGGGAGAATGGGAGATTCAGTCCCTGGTCGAAGGCCACTTCATGTCCTCAAAAAGCCAATGGAGCTTCCCCTCAATAGTAGGCGGGGGAGATAACGCAACTGTACTTCATTACAAGAATAACGACCAGGTGATAAGATCCGGGGATCTTGTACTAGTCGATGCAGGATGTGAAGTCAGCGGATATGCGTCAGATATTACTAGAACATGGCCAGTTAATGGGAAGTTCTCCCAACCCCAGAGGGAGATTTACGAACTTGTTCTAAGAGCCGAACTAGCAGGAATAGAGGCCTGTCAACCTGGAATGCCATGGGTTTCCATGCATGAGGCAGTATGTGAGACCATAGCAGAGGGACTGATAGAACTTGGAGTACTAAACTGCACCCTCGAAGATGCATTGGGCAGAGTCGAAGGAAAACCAGGCGTTTTCGAAGGACAAATACGAAATTTCTTCATGCACGGTACTGGGCACTTTCTAGGATTGGACGTGCACGATGTTGGAGGGGGCCGCCAAGGCGACCCAAACTCCTCGTTTTTATTAGAGCCAGGGATGGTTTTGACAATTGAGCCGGGCCTGTACTTCGGATCCTGGAGAAATGACATATCAATTCCAGAAAGATACGCAGGTATAGGAATTAGAATAGAGGCTGACGTTTTGGTAACAGAACAAGGACCCTTAGTATTATCATCATCATGTCCGAAGATGTTAGACGAAATTGAGCAGGTAGTAGGGAAGGGAATACATGACTGACTGGCAAACAATTCTAGAGATGCAGCTCGCAGACAACCCCCCTCCACTAACGGTAGAAGACGCGGAGAAAATATACATCCAAGCGCCTCTGAGCGAATTGATGTATGCTGCTTCAGAGAGGAGGAAGACGCAAGTACCCGGCAATATCGTTACTTTTATGATTGATAGAAATATAAATTACACCAATATTTGCACAATCAACTGCAATTTCTGCTCCTTCTACCGTTCGCCAGGTCATGATGAAGGATATACCCAGTCATTTGACCAGATTAGCGCTAGAATTGATGAGTTAGAGGAACTAGGCGGTTCGAGAATCCTGATGCAAGGGGGAGTTAACCCCTCACTAAACTTCGAATGGTATACTGAGTTACTATCAGAACTCTCTAGGAGGCATCCCTCGATAGCTTTGGACTGCTTCTCGCCCATTGAGATTGAGGGCATAGCAGAAGTCTCCGGCCTATCCACCATTGAGGTCCTATCGAGATTTCGCGAATCTGGTATGCACGGGCTTCCGGGAGGAGGCGCTGAAATGCTCGTCGATAGTGTTAGAAGTGGCATTTCACCTAGGAAGGGGTCCTCTGAGAATTGGATTAGGGTGATGGGTGAGGCTCAATCATTGGGTCTAACAACTTCAGCAACCAACGTCTTCGGCTTCGGAGAGAGTATCAGAGATAGGGTAGAGCACATGAATAAGATCAGATCATTACAGGAGAACTCATTGTCTAATGGCTACCTTGGATTCACATCATTCATTTCATGGCCAGTAATGCTCGAGAACAATGCTTTCGGAAAAATTGGGATTAGGAGGGGTGCGACAAACCTAGGCGCAGGCTCAGTGGAATACCTCAGGCATGTTTCTGTATCTAGGCTATTCATGAGTAACATTGACCACATTCAAGCTTCTTGGCCTACTATGGGATTGAATGTGGCTCAAATCGCTTTGACGGCAGGTGCAGATGACATAGGATCAACCATGATGGAAGAGAATGTAGTCTCGGCTTCTGGAACCACCAAGACAATGGCTACTATTACCGAATTGAAGGAATCCATACTAAGTTGTGGCTTCACTCCGGCTAGAAGGGACTCAGATTACAATATTCTGGAAATTCTAGAAGAGGACGAGGTCCAATTACAGGTCTGATAGTTCTGCTCTACCGCTAATCACCGGAGCTCTGAGAATCTGTGTAGGCTCTTCGGATTGTGGCATGATTATTGGTAAAACCCAGAAAATCCTCCTACCATTGGATTCAAGAAACTCCAAAACAACCTCCCAATGGATGGCTATAAGTGACGAATATACTGTTCCTGGCCATTGATCTGATGGCATTTTCAGTGTGAATTCTGTTGTAGAATCTATGGTCTGTGTCCAATCGCCTTTTTCCATTATCCTAAGTGGCTCTAGAATCACTGATTTCTTCGATGATAGTTGCATCGGAATAGATTCGCCTACACCATCCAGTGTCGCTAGTACCGAACTCCTCTCGGGCATAGCTACACCTACTTGGACTCTAGAGCGAATTAACTGCAGACCCATGTCTTTTTTTCGCACTTCGATATCTATTGCTCCCCTATCAGCACTTATACTAACTTCTGGGTCCTCATATGGGCTCTCTGAAATTTCCTTCTGCCTATTGAAATCTCTGAAGTTTGCGATGGTTCTGAATACAAGTGGTAAGATGAATAGTGGGAAGGTGTAGAATAGCAACCTAGGATAGTCCAGAGGACCTATGGAAATTGAGCCTGCGATAGTTTCACCTATTATTCCCTGTTCAACTAATCCAGGCTCTATAGCATGTACAAACAAAGAGAGTATTAGTAATGTTACTGTGGGGATAATTAACTTTCTAGAAATATTGTGCAGCCTATCTGGTCTGATGAACCAACCTACCCTTGTATCAGTCAAGAAACGCGGTGGAGAATCTGTGATTTCGCACTCTAGCTTTAGTAACTCAGCATCCTGTTCATCCTGCCCCGTCCACTGGACGAACCAGTCATCTTCTGATCCAATTGTGAAGTTCGTCACACTCATACCAAAATTATCTATTGTAGCCTTAGAAATTGGTATGTTTGTAGGATTAACATGTTCAAGCTCGAATGGAGGGTACCTGATGCTCTGTACGTACCTATCCATGCTATCCCCACAATACGGCTTTGGCGGCCCTACCTGCAAGCCTTCGGAATTCGGGTACTTCCCTGAGCATCTTGATTCCTAGTGGTATCGGGTTCTCAATGTCTCCGAATTCATTTATCAAATCAGTAACCTCGGGTCTAGCCCAAACATCGAATATCCTCTCAAGCTCGACATCGCTCATTTCAGTCAAAAATGCATCCCTTAGTGCTCTCTTCTTCCTCTGATTCCTAGCCATCTCCTTCAGCAATGCAGATATTGAATTCATGGTACCACGGCTTAGTTCGTTTTTCTCCATACATTTGCTGAGTCTCGGGACTAGTAAGTCCACTTGTTTGAATCCAGGGCCTATGCCGCCCCCAGTTGTAGGTTTACACACCCCTGCAGAGTCTCCGAAAAGTGCCACCCTCTCAATTAGCGGCTTTCTAACAATGCCACTAGGAACCGGTCCGCAAAATCTAGCTACTTCAGAACATAGCTCGAACCTCGAGTTGATTTTCTGATCTTGCAACAACTTGTCGAGATACTGCTCGCTGGATAAGCCATTCATCAACTCGGCTTTTGTCCATGTGCCTACTCTAGTAGTATCTCCAGTGGGTATCGCCCAACTGAAGAATCCAGGTGAAATATTCTTTCCAGTGTACATGTCTAACATCCCTGAATCCCCATTATAGCCAGTTACTTCAATCTGGAAACCAATCATTGTTTCACGAGGATTGCC
>LUSA01000068.1 GCA_001629235.1 Marine group II euryarchaeote REDSEA-S43_B8
GATTCTTATGCATATTTTCCTTGTATTCTTCTACTTCTGTCAAAGCCCTCTGGAAGACCCTCTCGGTTATCCTCCTCTCCAAACCACTTCTAATTCTATCAGGAAGGTTGTGTGCCTCATCAACAATTAGTATCGAGTTGCCTAATTCAACACCCATTACTGGAAGGGAGGCCTCCCTGACCCCTTCTACGAAAACGTGATTGTAGTCGCAAACGATGATGTTAGTTGATTTAGCCGCATCTCTGGCGGTGGCCCAAGCACAAACGTCATTCCTTTCAGCGCGTTTCAGGATTTGATCAACGTGTCTAGGTTCTGAGTGGATATACTCTTCTAAGTCAGATCTTAGGAATCTTCTTTCTGACTCTGTTACTCCGGCCTCACAATTGCATTTTCCAGTAGTTTTGTCAACGTTTTTGCACATTCCTTCCCTACCAATGATATCCACTAACTTCACTCTGGAGAATCCTTGAGGAATCCTTCTGTTAATCTCCCTGATTGTATCCACAACTATCCTATGCTGCGACTGTCGTCCAGTGAGGAAAAGTATCTTCGGAGTCTCAGAACCAGTGCTGTATAGGTTAGCCACCTTGAGCGCGGACGCTAGTGCTGCAGCCGTTTTCCCAATCCCTGTTGGGGCCGCAGCAAGTAGGAAACGACCGTCTTTCAGTGCGTTTATTCCGTCTGCTATCATCTCTTTCTGCGATTCTCTTGGAGACTCATGCGCGAAGAACAGGCCGCCATTCTCCAACTCTCCCTCCGACATGGAATTCTTCTGGAGAATTGACCGTCCATAAGTTTGCATCCCCAATCAGCATTTCATCTGGGCAGAGTGGGGTTGCCCCGCACGAGACGTGCGGGACGGTGTGTGTGTTGAGTTCTATCTCTGTTCTGCTTTCCTTTGCGTTCGAGGGGCATCTTTGGAGTCATATCCGACTGCGTTGCTTAGCCTCCTGGCCCTATCTCTGATCTTCCTCAGACCGGTCTCGAACCTACCGGTTCCGTTTGATTTGTGGTTGGGGGAGCGGACGTGCCGCTCCCCCGATTTCTGTACGTGCATCCCAACATCGTCCATATCTCTCTCACTCCTAAATGTTTGAATCTTCATCATGTCTGGAGCGCAACTCATCCATGCGTCTCCTCAATAGGTCCACAACAGTGGCCCCCTCGACCATCTCCTTGCGGATCATTTCCCTAGCAGATTGCCTCAGGACTACATCCGCTGACTCCCCGACTATCTTGCAGTAGTCCCTGAGCCTGACAGTAAGATCCGGACCTAAGTCAACCTCAATCCTATCTCCCTTACCAGGAAGTGGGGTGGAAAGCATCCTCCGGACAGCCTCTCGGATTACATCAGACCTGTTCCTCATGCCATCGAAACCAACCAGCCTGTCTAGCTCCAGGAGGTGATCCTCCGGTATCCTTAGCGAGACCATTGGACTGTTGCCGGCCACCTACTTGCCCCTCCTGAAACTGTGAGAGGAGCGTACAGGATATAATTGTATTGCAATTGAAATGCAATTGAATTACAATTTGACTTTATTGAAATGCCCCGTTTCAATCCGGCAACGTGCGATTCAAGGCACATGACTGCCCGGCATTCTCTGTGATACTGTGAAAGTCATCAACGATGCAATCCACGGCCAATTCAAATTGGATGGTGTGACAAAGGATCTTCTTTCAACGCCGGAGATGAATAAACTCAGTCACATCAAGCAGTTGGGGCTCGCTCATTTGGTATTCCCGGGAGCGCATCACACTCGGTTTGAACACTCGTTGGGAGCCTCTCACATCGCGGGAAGGATGGCAGAATCTCTTTCAATGGACGATTTAGACAAGGATACCCTACAAGTTGCAGCCATGTTGCACGATGTCGGGCATGGCCCGTACTCGCACACTCTGGAGCATATCCTCGCGGATAGAGGGGGCCTTGATCACATGGAGGTCACCAAGGGCATAATCCTCGGCGAATATGATGTCATAGTCGAGGGTGAAGGGGAATCCCTAGATGATAGGAAATCGATTCCTGAGATATTGGAGGATAGAGGTCTAGATCCAAAACTCGTCTCTTCGCTGATCACTGGTCCCGATGCGTCCGGAACCGAGAGGTCCTTGCTGAGCTGGTCAGAGGGGCAATCCGATTTCTCTGGAGAGGATAGGACCCTTGCTCTCCTCGTACATGGCCCCGTGGATTGCGATCAACTGGACTATCTTCTCAGAGATTCCCACTTCACTGGAGTCAAGCATGGAGTAGTGGACCACAATCGCCTCATAGAGTGCCTGAGAAGTCAGAGCGGCGACATTGTTGTAGAACAAGGGGGGCTATCTTCTCTGGAAGGGATGCTTGTTGCCAGAGGGCTGATGTACAGTGCTGTTTACTTCCACAGGGTCACCAGAGTTACAGAAGTGATGCTTTCAAGAGCGGTCGAGCGAGCGGGAGATAATCTCCCTGACTCCTTGGACCTCCAGAGGAGGGTGGATGCCGAGATATGGGCAGAATTGGACAAGGTCGGAGGATTCTCGAGAGATATGGTTACTAGACTCAAGTACAGGAATCTTCTGAAAGTCTGCCTAAGCAGGAGGAAGGAAGATATGACCCAAGAGCAGGTAGAAAGGCTAGCAAAGGTGGCCAATAACCTGGCAGAAAGAAGGGAGTTGGAGGATGATATTGCATACCGGGCCGGTCTAGAGCCTGGATATGTGGCGATTGACGTTCCTAGCGTGAAACTCTTACTCTCCGAGCCACGAATGGCCCAAGTGGATGTTAAGATCCTAGGGGATGACGGAAAAACAAGGTGGCTCAAGGAGGTAACTCCTATGGCCGAGGCTCTCAGGAGGAGGCAGGTAAGCCAAGAGGCAGTATATGTGATGACAACATCTGGAAACGAGCGCAGAGTATCGGAAATCGCTCAAAAGATACTGTTCGAATAACCTCTCCATTCCTGTTAAGGTACTTGGAACATTGAAAAGGGGGACATACGCAGGGGCGCCCGCCCGACATCAGGGTCAACATAATCGTTGGTGACCAAATGGACAATGCGATAAAGACAGTTTACGAGACAGTGATAACGAGAGACCCAGACCAGCCTGAGTTCCATCAGGCAGTGGAAGAAGTCCTGGAAAGCCTTGGACCCGTGATATCTGAGAACCCAGAATACATGGATGTCGTACATAGCATGGTAGAGGCCGAGCGAGTAATTCAGTTCAGAGTACCATGGTACGACGACGAGGGGTCCCTACAGGTGAACAGGGGCTACCGGGTCCAGTTCAACAGTGCAATAGGGCCTTACAAAGGCGGGCTTAGGTTTCACCCAAGCGTCAATCTATCCATATTGAAGTTCCTGGGATTTGAGCAGGTGTTCAAGAATAGCCTAACAGGGCTGCCAATGGGTGGGGGAAAAGGGGGTTCAGACTTCAATCCCAAAGGGCGATCAGACTCCGAGGTCAAGAGATTCTGCCAGTCCTACATGAGTGAACTTTGGAGGCATATTGGTGCTGATCTCGATGTGCCTGCGGGAGATATCGGAGTTGGAGGCAGAGAGATAGGGTACATGTTCGGGATGTTCCGGAAATTAGCAAACGAGTTCACCGCCGGCGTGCTAACAGGAAAAGGACTCTCCTACGGTGGTTCGCTTATCAGGCCAGAAGCAACTGGCTACGGTTTGGTATACTTTGCAAGAGAAATGCTGTCAACGAAGGGCAAGTCATTCGAAGGTGCCAGAGTAGCAATTAGCGGCTCCGGAAACGTAGCGCAGTTCGCCTGTGAGAAGGTCTTGGATCTCGGAGGCAAGCCCGTTACAATGTCGGATAGTGGCGGCTACATATACGATGAATCTGGAATAGATAGGGAAAAGCTTGCATGGATCATGGATCTCAAGAATAACAAGAGAGGCAGGATCAAGGAGTACGCTGATCATTTCGATGGAGTTGAGTACACCGAATCGAAGCCCGAGCCAAATCATAACCAACTGTGGGCGACTGAAGTCGATGTTGCCCTCCCTTGTGCTACTCAGAATGAGGTTAACGAGGCAGAAGCTAGGATGCTGGTTGAGGGTGGAGTGATTGCTGTAGCGGAGGGTGCGAACATGCCATGTACTCCCGAAGCAATCGAGGT
>LUSA01000069.1 GCA_001629235.1 Marine group II euryarchaeote REDSEA-S43_B8
CTGTAGCACAAGCGCATTTTCTAGCTACTGAGATTAATCCCGGCAGTGAAAGGCTCAGAAGGTTGAGGCCTTGGATCCTGTCAGGGAATTGGATTGGCGACTCACTTGATAGGGCATACGATCCAGTTTACTCCTTCCTCCGAGACTATCTTTCTGAACAAGGAGTAATCAGAGTAGTTCCTGTGACTGAGGTAAAATCTCCAGAATCTGGCAATTACCCTTGGATTGAAGATACCGAATTATGGAGAGCAACTGATCTCTGGCAAACTTCCAATTTAGAGAAAAGAGAACGAATAATGGGGGAACTGGCTATGCCAATTTTCAACTCAAAGGTCCCTTCAACGACGAGAGTCGAGGAACTTCTCTGGCATTGCGTAATTGCTCCAAATTGGGAATCCGATCTATCATCTCAGATTTTCAGGGCCAACTCATTTTGGGATACAAAAAAACCTGTAGAAGCAGCCAATGAGATTGCAGATTTGCTTGTCTCAATAGGCCAGATATGACTATTCGATCCTTAGGGTGCTTCCACATGCGGGGCAATCAATCCTCAGTGGTCTAATGTCTGACTCGACAGGAACTTTCTTTCCACACGAAGGGCATCTCACCATTCCGCCCTTATTCGAATTTCTCTGAACTCCCGCATCTTCAATAACCGGAGAAATTACTGAAGCGGGGAAAACAAGGAGTATACTGGAACTAACAACCCCTAGAACTATTGGCATAGGTAAACCGAACCAGTAAATAGATAGCGATAGAACGCCCAAAACTCCAATCATAATCATACTTGGTGCTCTTGTCCTCCTCCTAGTTAGAGCCATACCAATTCCTAGAGCCAAGCAAAGAGCGAATACTGAAATCATCGCTGATATCAATGGACTGAAGAGGAGGGCGTTTTCGGCGCCAAACTCCATTCTGAAGTCTGTATCGGATTCGATATCGGAACTCTCCATTGTGATTATTTCCATCAATATCCACCTCCTATGTGTATAGTCTATCTCTTCATTGTCTAGGTATATCCCTCCGAAACCAGAAAGCATTCCTGTTCTTATCTCGAATGAGAGTCCCACCTTATCCCAGAAATCATAGCCTCCCGGTCTTACAAAATCCTCAATCAGTGCTTGTCTGGAACCACTATCGGAGACGTAGTATGTCGACGAAACTCTTAGTGAAATAGAGTCCGAATTAAATGCTCTGGAAGCCCCCAAGTCTATACTAATCTCCAAAGGGCCGAAGTTGACTGGATCCACACCAAAAACAGCCTCTGGATCAACCATTAAACCACTGGAAAGGAACGATTTAAGATCGGTCTTCGAGCCTCTAAGATGGGTTTCTAAGGCCGACAGCTCTGAGTTGTCCACCCTCCCGTTCTGCTTCTCTGAAGAGCTAACCTGATCTGAAAATGTATTCAGATTCCTCCACCAACTGTTTGACCCCAGGCTCTTATTTCCAATATTGTCCAGCCCCCATCTCATCCATTGAGACATAGCACCGTCGAATGATATAGTCGTCTTTCTCTCGATAGAGTTGCCGTCATATTTGCAGTTGATTTCAACATCGAGTCCCGATCCTCCAGTCCGGGGGGGCTCTTCCTCAGGATACCAGCTATTGTCTCCTGTGTCTTGGCCGAGCGTAATATCATGAATTTTATTCGCTTCAATTACTAGTGAGCCCTGAAGAGAAATATGGAAATCCGTCCTAACCGAACCTCCGTTGCTCTCACTAGGATCCCAAACAAATGTGACATCCACCCAGTCCTCATTGGAGTTAACAATCGGGCTTTCCGCGATTTCAACATTCTGAACCAATAGACCACCGGATGAAGAGGTCCATATTCTGTCCCCGAAGCCTGAACTCAGTCTAACTGGAAAGAAAACCAGGCTTCCCTTGACACTAGCATCACGAATTTCCACATTTACTAGCGGGAATGACATGGACATTGCAGCCGCATACTCTTCTGAGCCCCAGTAGAAGTTTATTCCAGATTCACTGCCCGGATTTGAAAAAATCATACTCCTAACTGAGAATGTGATTTCGATCTTGTCATTTTTAGAGTATTGACCGTCTTGCACCTCTATTGGAATAGAAAGCTCACCCGATTCGCTGAGATAAACTGCCGGGAGCTGTCCCGAGCTTTCGTAGGTATTTCCGCCGACCTTTACTACAACTGTTGCGTTCGCAGATACCCCAGTAGAGTCCTTCACCTCATATGGGATGGTGAAAGTCCACGTTCCCGAAGAATAACTCCCCGATTCTCCCCAAATAATCATCCAGGTACCGATTTCAACCTCTCCAAAAACCGATGAAGTCACTTCCATGGACTTCTCCTCCTCTAATTCATTAGAGAATGGGGTCAGTTGCCCACTATCTGCGTCTCCTATCAAGAATAGATCGAACTCATCAGGAGATTCACAGCAGTCATTGTTCTCTTGGGCATTAGCCATCATGGGAGAAAAAACTACCATTATCATAATCGAGGAAAAAATGACTGCAAATCTTGAATTGGCTCCTTCCACGTTACTCTGATTCGGACAGGCCCCTTCAATGCCACGCAAGCTTTCAGTCAAAATATGCCAGTTTAAACGAAATTCAACTTCACTAATTGTGTAGCCATAGGAGTCTTGCAATCCCGTCTTGAATCCCTTCGAATCTAGCAAAACCGACTCGCTCAAGTTGGTATACTTCTCCCTCTGTGAGTTCAAAGTCCTCTAGAACCCCCTTTACCTCAGAAATCTCCTCACCATCAGGTACTGAAAGTATCGCTTCTAAAGACAACTTCTCTGGAATCCAATGTACTATTTTCCGGTCATCGCTCCTATCAACCGACTCTATGGTTGCAGATGAACCTGAGATTATGATATCGGCGAAGTCCTTCAACCTCAGCTTTCCTTCGACAAAGTCACTATCTTGAATTGATACAGTCATCCCGACTTCCCACTCCCTGAAACCCTCTATTTCGCCATCTGGATGTCTTGCCATCATTACTCTTGAGGGGATATTTCCGGCACTAAGATCCAGACTTTTCGGATTCGAGACGAAAACCCTTCTTTCGCAATCCCCGTCTATTATTCTAGAATTAAATGACTCCAATGTCTTCAGTGAGATTGAGATATCCTTCTGAGTAAGGCCAACTTCTTCCCAAAGCTCTGCTAGAGACCGAGGATCAAATCCGCGACGCCGCATTGCTTTGAGTGTAGGGAGCCTCGGATCGTCCCATCCCGAGAATTTCCCCGAATCAATGGATGAAGACATCCCAGAGGTGGAGAAACCTCCAAACTCATGGATCTTCACCCTGCCCCAATACAATGGCTCAGGATAATCCCAACCGAAGTGTTCGTAAAGAATAGTCTGCTTTCTTGTGCTGTCCATCAAATCCTTTCCTCTGATGATGTGGCTTACTCCTTGCAGACGATCCTCAATGGCGCTTTGGAAATCTAACAGAGGCCAGACCTTGTACGTGTCCCCGACTATAGGATGCGGGGAATGCTGAATCCTTAGTGCGGGCCAGTCTCTCAAAGCGGGATTAGGCAGATCCATTGCGGTCTTTACCCTAACAACAGCGTCTCCCTCATCAATCTCTCCAGAGTTCATTTTGCCCCAATCGTCCATGTTCTGCTGGACCGACTTATCTCTACATGGGCATTCAGTCTTTGAAACTCTGAACTCACGAAAATCCTCAGCAGTACATTTGCAAACATAGCCAAAACCCCCAATCAACATCTTCTCAGCGTGTTGGAGATAGATTGGCATCCGTTCGCTAGCTCTAATCACCACATCTGCAGTCTTTCCTGACATCCATTCGAACTCTTCTTCTATCCAAGCATAGGCATCGACCATTGGAGGTTTTACCTTAGTATCGGTGTCATCAAACCTGAGTACTATTTTGCCTTGGTATTTATCTGCGTACAGGGAATTGATAGCCACTCCTCTTGAATGTCCTATGGATAAAGGGCCATTGGGATTAGGGGCGAATCTCAGGATTACTTCTGATGTATTTCCTGGAAGATGCCTCAAACCCTCAATTTTCTTATGCCTCTCCCTATCTAGGGCCTCTGGAGCTAAACTCTCCAACTCTTTACGAACCCCTTCGATTCCATCTTCACGAGCTATGGAATTAGCTCTTGCGACCTCTTTCTCTACTAACGATAGTAGGCTCTTTACACGGGTTCTCAGTTGTTCCCTCTCTGCAAGAACTCTACCTAGAACGCTTCCAGACTGCCCTTTGCCGCTGTACTCTATAGCGTTCTGTAATGCATACTTACGAACCGCATCCCGATCTTCCAGACCGAAAACTTCCTCCTCAGTCATATTTTACATCTGAACCAGACATTGGTTACATTTCACCATTCTTATTATTCCCATTCATCTAGAGCCGATTGAAACACCCCGTTTCGTTCATTCGCTCTTGTTTGAATGGGACGATTGTGGCTCCTGCTCCAGGTTCTCTTTACATTCGCCCATTTTCTTCTGATACAATCCGCAAGAACTTCTTCCTTACACAATATCTCTAGGGCCTATTCAATTCCTGTGACAGCTCTTCCATTGCTGAGTCCCTACTTACTTTGGCAATGATGCTTGCCGCTGCGACGACTTCATCTATGGAATCCAACTTATGCTCTGAATAAATTTTGCAATCATGCCAACCATCTCCAAGAGCTTTGGACACCATCCTGCCGAACCTCTCTGCATCAACGTCACATGCATCGAGAAAAATCTCTAGATTCTCCCCGGGTTCAGCAGCATCTCCTATTGCTTCGGAAAAGAGGAGCACCTCTAACGAATTCAGATTCCCATCATCCATCCACTCGTCTATCCTTCTTGCGTCACAAATTACCAAACCAATGGTCCAATCTAATGATTCAGTGTATGATAAAATCTCCTTATACAGGCGATTCCTACTCTTTTTACTCAGATTCTTCGAATCATCGACTCCCAAATCTCTGAGAATCGATCTGTCCCTCTCAGGAATATTTAGCGCTGAAACAACTAGTGGCCCAATGGCGGGGCCCCTTCCGGCCTCGTCCACCCCTATGTGCCGTGCAAGCATGCCCACTCCAACAGAACTAATTCCATCAAAACTACTGTTTCGCGACTCAAAATAGGGAAAATATGATGTCATCACTCTCCGCTCACGGCACATGGGACCCATATGGCCCTTCAAGAAGAAGAAACCCTCGAAATCGAAAGTATCTCGTACGAATTACATGAGGAATGTGGTCGAGTATGAGAAAAAATCTGGAAAGAAAGAAGAAAAAAAGGATGACAAAAGCCATCTGGAGAACAAGCAGTTCTTGAACGCTATGAAACTTCTCTCTAAAGACAAAGATGGGAACTAGGATATTGGATCAGGGACTATCCTGTATATTGCCTCTAAGTCAATCTCTCCTGCTTGAATTGGAGATTTAATTCCGAAAAAGCCGCTAACTTTCGGGTCAATCTCTCCGAACTCCCCAATCTTCTCGTCTCGAATAAAAACATGGCTCCCCCTTCCACTTATCCAAGGTCCATCCTCAGCATCTGTCGGCCTGAATTCAACATCATCTTGAATCGCCCCCATATCTCGAAGAAGGGCCTGTACAATTCCCTTTGAAGAAGTGAATCCGCTGCCTACTTCTGCACACGCCCATGCCGCTCGAGGGAAGTTCTTCGAATCTCGGATGACGTCTCCTAGTTCGTAAACCCTCTGTGGTAGCTCATGATGGCGATTTGCTGCAAGTAGCCTTAGTAGGGAGGGCAGGATGTATTGTCTTAGAAGAGTATGATCCGATGTTATTGGATTTGCAATCTCTGTAACATATCCTTCATTAGGCCATCTAACATTTTCGAACTGGTCTCTTTCGTTTGAAAGAGTCAGGCTCTGCACCTCTTGCAGACCGCACGCCCTCATGCTCTCGCCAACTCTCCTCTTCAGGTTAGAGCTCTTCAATGGGATTGCATCTAGATGTGTCGTAGAAAGCTTCAGCGGAAGATTCTGGAAACCGAAACCTATCGCGATATCTTCCACAATATCAACAGGGTGCATGATGTCGCTCCTCCATCGAGGCATTTTGATTATATGCTCAACCTCTCCAACTACACAGTCCGACCACCTTCCCCTCTGGTTAGGGCCATCTGTAACGGTACGACTTTCTTCTAATGCACCGCCCATTTTTTTTATTGAAGATGACAAATCTTCTGAGCTCAATTTTATTCCTAGAATTTTCTCAATAAGACTGTCGGGAACTCGATGAGTTATGGCTTCTCCTTTTGGAGACAAATGCTGCTCTCCGTCTGTATCATTTAGTTGGATACTCTCAATCGCCCCTCCTCTCTCAGACATAGATAGACAGACGAGTAGTAGAGATGCTTCACACGCTCTTCTGTCCCAACCCGTTACATCGATGAAAAAGTCAGTCGTTTCTTCGCTTACTGTTGTGTGACTTCCATTGATTATTGGTGGGAATGATAGCACCTTATCGTCAGAGTCCAGAATTATCGGGAATTCCTTCAGATCTTGCATAAGTTGGGCATATTCTATTCCCTTGGGATGATCTGCAAGTATTTTCTCAATACTCATCTCCTCCGTACTAGCTAGAGGGGTGAAGGAAAATTCTGACGACACAGTTGTTACTCGAAATGGAGGTCTGAGTGTATTTAGGTCATGGACTCCAATCGAAGCGAATCTTCTCTTTCTCCCAAGTGTCATATGCAACTTTTCTTGATGGTCCATCAAACTCTGGATGAAATCTCCCTTTTCATCAGAATTAGCACCAGTATCTACTGCTCTAACAACTGCCCCCATTACAACAGGCCTCACACTTGCCAGTTCAGGATCAACTGTGAGAGAAATTTCGCCCGTTGTTACAGCCATGTCCGGATCTTCCTCACTTAGACAAAGGAATGACCTGGATGCCCTACTCATTGTCTCATGACTTAGTAGGTCTGGACGATCGGGAAACACCTCTACTTCTACCGACTGTTCGTCATTCCTATCAACGGGGCAACCAATGTCGGGGAGCCACTCTGACCATTCTTCCCATCTGTGGTCAATTCCATTGATTTTCTGTATGAATTCGAGAATGGAGTGTTTGAAGTCCAAGGTAGGCATTAATTCACCCTAGTTCTAACCACATTTTCAGAGGACGTTCATATCCTACAAGCCTCAGTCCGGATATTGCAGCAGTATCATAGTCGTTGGCTCTGAGATTCCTCCTTCCAATCCTATCTATTCGATCAACTCCTATGTCTCTCATCCAACCTCGTATTTCCTTTCCAAGAACCTCAATCTTTGAATGCACGCTCCCACCCATGTGAGGAGAAACTATCGCAGTACAACCGGATGCTACAGCGATTAGCATATCCTTGGCCTCCGGCTCAAAGTCGATCTCCAGCATCACGAACTTACCTGTCTCACTAATTCCCATTGCCTTCGATGCAAGGCCAATCTTCGGGAGGGAAGATGCAAGTCTGGAACCACTGGGAGTTGAACAGATAACTACTGCACCGTCTAGTTCCAAGTCCATCACCAATCTGAAAACCCTCTCAATTCTGTCAATCCTTCCCCTAAGCAGAATTATCGCGTTATTATCCATCCTACTCCTCATAGAAATCACCATAGCCTCAATTTCTGAGTCATCAAGCCCGGGAAATTCAGTAATATCCAAAATTAGTCCAGAGCAATTTCTCACGAAGTCTATTGACTCTGCGAACTCTTTCTTACCCACTAGAAGCAGGTCATTAGTCCTGGTTTTCGAGCGTACAATTGCTGGCGCTACCACCTCTTCCCATTCTTCTGAACCCAATGTAGTCTGGCAGCTAATTAGCCAGGGAATTTCAAGTAACGCTCCTTCTGAATCTGAGTCATTCTGTACAAGAAGAGTATAGTGATCCAGTATGGCGTTGTCTGCAAGAGAGTCTTCATTGGGGTGTAAGGAAATATTCTCAAATCCTTCTAGGATTGAGCACTCCGGGCGCCTATCCTCGCTATGAATTATCTCTCCCGGTTCTAGAACCAATGCATCCTCATTTAGCTCAAGTCCCATAGGCTCTAGGATTTTTGAGAACTCTTTGATTTCTGATTTCTTTATCGATCTCATCTCTACACCATCGGGCGGGGGAGGGCAGCTCCCCGAGACAATAATCCTCCCTCCAGTCATTCCGTTTCCAGGATCTGATCCTACTGATCCCATAACAATAACAGCTCCTCCGGACATTCTAGAACCCAGGTAGTCTCCTGCATGACCTCTGACCAACAAGACTCCTCCGTCCATGGCTGAACCTGTTTCACTACCAGAAGAGCCTTGGATGGTTATCTCTCCCCCTCGCATCCCAAATCCAGCTTTATCTCCTACATCCTTCTCAACCACGGTCTTTCCTTTGACATGGAATGCCGCCACCATTGAACCAGTACTCCCTCTAAGAGTTAGGGTCCCCCCTCTATTTGCGGCTCCTACTAATGGCCCTAGATTGCCCAGGCATAGTACCTTGGCCCCTTCCGGCAAGTGCGTTAGTACGCCAAACTCTCCATCCTTCGGCCTCTCGTCTCCTGCTCTCCCCCATCCAATTTTCACTGGCCTACCTTGCTCGAGAGCCTGCTCAACGTATCTATCCAGATCTCTATTGAGTTTCATACTCTTGATTGCCAATTCCTTCACTTTGGTCCTCCCCTTTGTGATACTCTGTAATCAGAAGGAGGCGACCCATTATTGACTCTTCCCGAATTCGCTATGTTCATAGGCATCCTTCAGACTAGGAACTTCATAGGCAACAACATGGGGATTCGATAATGGGAACCATAAAAGTGGCAATTAATGGGTTCGGAACGATAGGTAAGCGAGTAGCAGATGCGGTAGACGCACAAGATGACATGGAAGTTGTTGGAGTTACCAAGACTGGTCCCAGCTTCGGTTGTGAACTGGCAATAAAGAAAGGCTTCCCACTTTACTGTACGTTCGATGATAAAGAAAGAATATCTCTCTTTGAGAAAAAGGGGTACGGATGCTCTGGGGGGCTTTCCGATTTGCTTTCGATCGCGGATGTGGTGGGTGCTGAGAACCTAGAGAAATATCGCTCTGCAGGAGTAAAATACATTTTCCAAGGCGGAGAAAAACACAATCTGACCGGTCTCTCTTACACTTCTTCCGCTAATCACATGGAGAATCTGAATGCCGAAGGAACAAGAGTAGTTTCTTGCAATACTACTGGCCTATCTAGAACACTTGTGCCCCTATTCGAGCACTGTGGATCGTTGAAAGTTGAGTGTACAATGGTTAGGCGTGCGGCTGATCCAGGAGACTCTGGCAAGGGTCCGATTAATGCTATAAAAACCGTTCTCAAGGTCCCTAGCCATCATGGGCCAGATGTCATGACGGTGAAACCCGAGATTGAGATAAACAGCCTTGCAGTCGCAGTTCCTACCACAATAATGCATGTTCACTGTATTATTGCAGATTTACCAAAGGGCCACGGTCTATCTACAGAGTCCATAATCGAAATGTGGTCGAACACCCCCAGGGTGATCATAATGAATGGTGCCGATGATAGAATCCCCACTACTGCAGAGGTGATGGAGATGGCCAGAGATATAGGTAGGAAGTGGGGAGACTTACACGAGATATTCGTTTGGGAGGATGGGGTGAAACTTGTGGGAGATCGCCTGTATTATTTTCAAGCGATACATCAGGAGAGTGACGTAATTCCGGAGAATGTAGACTGCATCAGGGCACTAATGGGTGTTGAAGAAGACTGGAGGAAATCTGCCGAAAAGACCGATTCAGCCATCAGTACTTACTATTCCACATGACATGTTTGGCCAGCCCGGAAAGAGTCAATAGTCAAAAGAGGCCCTAGCCTCCGAAAAGCGAATGACTTCTACAAAAGCAATTTACTTTGCAGTTTCATTGATTTTGCTTTCACCCATTTCTTCTACGATTACTACGGAAAGTATTGACGAGGAAGGGGCACAATCTATGTCCTCGCCTACAACAGAAAATAATTGGGTAGTTCTTCATAACCCATCAATTGGCAATCATCCAATTAGTGAGGCTTCAGGATTAATCCACTCGCCATTCGGAAAATTCGATCCTCTGACTGAATCTCCCCCAGCAGGACCGTGGGAAAAGATTGGCCTCTCCGAATACAATGATGGAAGGCTATTCATCGTACAGTCGCATAGCTCCGACCTACAGGAACTGGAGGACTCGTTAAATTTCCTGGGAATACAGATCGTTGATCATTTTCCAGATGATTCCGTCCTCATTAGCATTGCACCATGGAGAACAGGTGACCAAATCGGCACCATCCAAGAATTGAATCAAGTTAGATGGGTCGGTCAGTTTCCTGCGATATGGAAGATTTCTAATTCACTGTACCCGTTAATGGATCTCGATGGGGCCCTAGTTGACCTCGATATCACTCCTTCTCCCTCTAACTCCCCCGATGACTTATCGAATCTTGAAAGGGAACTTTTTGAGAAAATGGGAGAATTACATGCGCAGTCTCACTGCGACAAATATCTGTGCAAGGTAAAATCCGCTAAAACATCTCTAATATCCTCCCTTGCCACTGATTCCCGTGTTCTAAGGGTGGAGATGGGGCCTGTCCTGACAATACATAACTCAAATGCTAGCATGATCTCAGGAGTAGACTATGCAAGATCACTATCGGAATTAGATTTACGCGGAGAGGGAGAGGTCATAGGCATTTCAGACACGGGTCTTGACGTAGATCACGGGGACTTCGGGAATCGTCTCAGAAATCCGATCTACAACTTATTTGGTCCAGACAGTTCTGGTGCCGACTCCAATAGTGGTCACGGAACCCATGTTACAGCCACTCTCCTTGGAGACGGGACGGGAGACTCAAATTCCACGGGCATTGTTCCTGAGTCTACATTTCATTTCTACCAGTTAGAAGTGGATAGTTCTGGCATACTCGCACGCTGGGGTTCTCTGTACGATATGTTCGAACACTCTTTCCTAAATGATGCAAATATCCATACAAATAGTTGGGGCAGCGAGAGCCTGGTCGGAGAGTACACTTCGGACTCTAGATCAATTGATTTGTTCGCGAACGACTATCCTGAGATGTTAGTAATCTTCTCATCGGGAGATATGTCAAACTCGGGAGTCGCATCTCCAAGTACGGCAAAGAATTCTCTCACAGTCGGCGCCTCCACAACGTCGAATAAAGCCCGAATTGGTTGCACCGGGTGTTATGATTTGCTCAGCTAGAGCCCAGGAGGCTGGCCTAATTACGGGGGGGAATT
Source organism: Marine group II euryarchaeote REDSEA-S43_B8 (assembly GCA_001629235.1). GTDB lineage: Archaea > Thermoplasmatota > Poseidoniia > Poseidoniales > Thalassarchaeaceae > UBA36. The sequence goes on from LUSA01000069.1 coordinate 11,246, forward strand.
GCTCGGAGTCGATGCATACGGATGGAACAACTCCACTCTATATGACCCTAAGTGGGTCTTCTATGGCTGCCCCTGTGGTCGCGGGTGCTTCAGCAATGGCGAGACAGTTCCTGAGAGAGGAAGTCGGACTTACATCTCCAAGCTCTGATTTGATTAGGGCAATACTCGTTAACGGTGCTGAAGATATTGGAGAATTAAATGTCCCAAACTCAGAAGAGGGTTGGGGGCAACTGAACATCTCAAACAGTATTTTTCCCCAAAGCAACGGAATAAATCAAACGCTATTTTTGGACCAAGATAGAAATCTTCTACCCGGTCATAGTTTCATCTATACCTTCGAAGTCTCTGGGAACAACGCACTTGATGCCACCCTGTCTTGGAACGACCGGGAAGGATCTGCATCAGCAGACCAAAATACAAGTCGGCTAGTGAATGATCTAGACTTAGTGGTGACTTCACCTTCGGGAGAGCGGTTCAACGGTAACGACTTCGCTAGCGGTTTTAGTCAGTCAACTGGCAATGTCGATAATTTGAACAACCTAGAGAGGGTCAGACTTGGTTCTGCTGAATCGGGAATTTGGACAGTCAAGATAGGACATTCGGGAGGCTTTTCCCAAGACTTCTCACTGGTTGTTTCTTCCAATGCAATTGAGTTGCAAGAGGCCGACTTAACGGTAGTCCCCAATTCCATTTTCAGTTCACAAACCAGTCCTCTAAAGGGAGACACTATTTCCATGCAACTTTCATGGATAAATCAGGCAGCAGCACCAACTGGGCAGTACTCAATCTCTCTTGAAGATGTGACAGATGGAAACGAAATAGGAACATACTCAATGCCCTCACTACCAGGGGGGCAGATTGAGACCTTCTCCATTTACCACTCATTCCAGTCGACTGGGACTCACTTGGTTAGACTGACCCTAGATTACCTTTCTCAAGTGGATGAATTGAATGACGAGACCATCGGGACGAATAACAACATCTTCGATCTAGAATTTAACGTTACAGAGATTGGCGTAAGAATCGTCCCCCTGATGGAAGATGGGTCTTATCCTACTGATTTCGTGGAGTCTCAGTCTGCTAGGAATAGGGACATCAACCCCAGCACCGAGAGCTGGGTAAACTTTCAGTTGGAGTTACTAAACGAGGGAACTTCGGAGACTACAGTGGAACTTTCGATTTCTGCAGTCCAGGAAATAGGCGATTCTGGAATCATGTCGTCTCCTCAGGATGAGTGGTCCGAGACTCTTAGCGATTCAGGACCATGGGTTCTGTCTCCATCGGGGGAGTCTGGAGACAGAGTCCTAATTTCTCTGAATTTAACTGACGAAGATGCTGACGTAGAGAGTAGATTCGCACTTCCCGGACATTTTGTGACCGACCTCATTCTATACGACAAGATGGCACCAACAATTTCGCATTCTGTTCGACTTTCTGTTGACATCGACAGGGTCGAGGGGCTCTACACGGTTCCCGCTGGGACAGAAGACCTAGGGGCCGAACCAAATGAATTCGCGCTTTTCACCCTCTCGGTTAGGAACATAGGCAATGGCCCCACTGAATATGGAATTTCTTGCGAAACAGAAGATAGATGGATAGTTCACGTAGGAAGTAGTCAGGTTCCCGAAGTAACAATTGGTCCGCTTAGTAGGCTCCAATTCGTTCCCGTACCTATTCGTGTAAAGGTCCCACCAGCCTCGTCTGGTATCCTCGCAGGAGATACAAACCTAGTAACTTGCATCACAACCTCGGTTAATGACCCAAATCTGCAAACTACGGAAATCGCCACAGTCGAAGTTCTAGAGAGTAGGGAATTCTCAACTCAGATTTCAGATATGGAAGGAAACGAATTTGGACCCGTAGCCATAACTGAATCTCGCGCAGTACAAAATGGAGACACAATTTCTACAATACTAACAATTTCCAATAGGGGAAACATTCCACTAACTTTCGATGTAAGGGCACTATCATCTAGCAATACTTGGCCAATTCAGGCTTATATGTTCGGTGAAGACCCTCCATTAGGAGAGGCCACAACAATACAAACAGATATCGATCCTGGTTCCGAATCTAGAATAATCATCAGGACTATTGTTCCCCTGGCTTCAGAAAAAGGCGACAAAAACACCGTGACCATCAAGACTACTTTAGACGACAATATCGTCACGAATGCGACGGTTCTGGAAGTAAAAGAGATCACAACTCTAGATGTTCAGGCTGAGGAAGGATTCTCAATCTCTTTGGGACGAGATGGGAATGCCAATATTTTCTTGCACAATTCCGGAAACGTTCCCCTGTTGATTGAACTCACACTCGGCACTCTTCCTGATGGTTGGTCCGGAGGTTTCCTGACGGGCAGCACTTTCTCCATGGACATGAATAGGGACTCTGTAGTCAATATCGCACTACAGTTGCCTAGTGGAACCCCCTCGGGAACCCTCTCGGATAAGGTTCCAGTGATAATCCAGTCTACATCGCCCAGCCTATCCACTGAAACAATCACAATAGATATGGAGGTAATTGTGCTTCCCTCAGTTTGGCTGGAAGTTCAATCTGAAACCTCCAGCATTCAGGGAATTGCCGAGGGAGAGGAAACGCCTCTAGTATTGGAAGTGCAAAACAAGGGCAACACCAAATCTCCGATATTCATCAATCATGAAGAACTCGAAGGTTGGACTGTAAAATACCAATGGCCTGCAGAGGAATTAGGACCAGGGGAACATTACGAAATTATAGTTTCAATAAGCCCTAGAAAATCGGCAGAGGACGGACTCACTCAGTTGCGATTCTACGCCAACTCAACATCTCAAGACAGCATGGTAACTCTGACTAACTCGTCCTTTGTTATTGATGTTAGCAAGTCTAAATCCTCCAATCAAGGAGGAATTTCTGGATTGTTCGAAACTTTAGGCCTCCCAGCCTGGACTCTGGCAGTACTGTTCGTAGTTGCATTGGGTGCACTAATCTCACTTGGGATTAGGGCCAGACAGGAATTTTCTCCAGTTGATTCAGATGAAGAACTGATTCCACGAGGATCAGCTCTCCAGGCAGGTACCAAGGAAGAAAGAAGAGCAGCTGCTCTCGATACCTACACCACTGGAGACGTTGTTACGGGGGGGGTCTCAGAGTCAGAGATTAATGACACGCTTCAGGCAACTGTCCCCACTCTCCCCACTCACCAAGTTCCCGAGGGAGCGATGCCGCTTCCAATAACCGGACTTCCAGACGGTTGGTCAATGGAACAATGGGTGGCATATGGGCATCTTTGGTGGGAACAGAACGGTCCCTGAGCCGGTTCATTTTTCTGTGACTTCTCCCGCCATAACTCATGACAGGCTCAATTGTGCTGTTCGGACCACCCGGAGCAGGAAAGGGGACTCAGGCGGATAAGATAGTAGAATTGACCGGTAAGCCACAGGTTTCAACCGGGGATATGCTTAGATTGGCTCTATCCAATGAGACGGAACTCGGTTTAGAGGCGAAGAAATATATGGAGTCAGGACAACTAGTACCAGATAACGTGATTATTGGACTAATTAAAGACAGAATGAATGAATCAGATGCTAGCAATGGGGTCTTATTCGATGGGTTTCCGAGGACTATTCCTCAAGCAGAGGCCCTTGAATCAATAACTGAGGTATCGACAGTTATCTCCATAGAGGTTCCAGATGAAGATATAGTTAACAGGATTGTAGGAAGGAGGATGGACCCTGAAACCCTGAAATGGCACACCGCCTTATCCAGAGAAAGGACGACAACGAGGAAACAGTGAGGATGCGGCTATCATCATACCACGAGCAAACAAAGCCACTTGGCGATTGGTACCTTGAAAAAGGAATCCTATACGCCGTAGAAGGGACAGGGTCCATTGACGAAGTGGCACGATCCATTTCTAAGATATTGACATATCTTTGAGGTCGAAAAGATGGCCAGACGGAGTCGACGAATAAGGCCCAATAAAAATGAACAAGCGAAGGAATCCGTAGATTTCCTTGAGAAAATATTCGAACGATCTCTACCAAAAGATTCGCAAACCTCCGACACGGCTGCTAGGCACATTCTGGCTATTGGTAAGAAACACGGAAAAAGACCAAGCCGCGAAGTAAAAAAAATGATTTGCCGGTCTTGTAAGAAATCTCTATTGCCGGGACGAACATCTAGGATTAGAGTGACATCGAAAGTTATTTTCAGAACATGCCTTAGGTGTGGGCGAGTGAATCGCGAGATTCTGGGTAAAGATGGTGATTGCTAATGAAGAAAAGACCACATTCACAT
>LUSA01000007.1 GCA_001629235.1 Marine group II euryarchaeote REDSEA-S43_B8
GATCTGAAGTCCTCAGACTCTTGGCCCTCTCGGGTACCCTCCATGCCGACGTAGAGATCTACCGCACTTTCGAAGTCCCCCTCGATTACTGCCTTTCCTACCTCAGGCGTAACCGGTCTGGCCGAACCGAAGCGCTGAGGGCCTATCCAATTCGGGAAAGCATCTGAACCTATGACCTCGGAAAGGCCCTCTCTAATCTCGTGGACCCTGCGCATTGCCTCCTTGGCATCAATAGGATCTCCCGATTCATCGCAGCAACCGCGTACGGTAATTGTGAACCGATTCCCATCGTGGTCGCCCATGGTTGCCTTCTGATGGGTCCTCCCCAATACCTCGATGGTGCTATCTGGTATCTGTACTGACTCGACCTTCTTCCTTGGTGCGTCTATCACCAAAACCTGAGTGGTTATTGCCCTCTTATCCTTCAGTCCGGAGCTGAATATTCTGTTCTTGTTTATCCCGCAAGATCTCGCAAGGCGTCTGATGTACCGATTAGTCTCCCAGTTCGTCATAGTCACCCTTGCGACAGTGAACCTCCCCTTTTCGTCAAAAGCGGGAACCTTGGATGATTCCTCGACCCTGAAGTCCTCTACGCGCGCTTTCAGCAGCCCACCAATACCCTCGGATGGCACTGCCCAGGTAGAAAGTCCCAGATATTCTTCGATTTCGCTCCCTTTCAGGGAATCACCCCCTCAAAGCTTGATGCTGGAGAGTTCCTTAGCGATCTCTGAGCATATGTCTTTGAGAATTTTGTCCGCCTTCTTACCCTTGACGGACCTTACATACAGCTCCGGATCATCCAGGTCTGGGTGGTTCTGGAAGTAGTTAGCATACTCCACGTCGTCCCTATCGTTCAGACGGGACCTGAACATCTGTAGTGCAGTGTGATTTCCGTCCAAGACCCTAATTCGCAGTTCTCTGCCCTCGTTCTTCAATACTTTTACTGGCATGGGACGGACGCTCGACATGAGTGGCCCTTTTGAGGGCTTGCATGCCAAAGCAGAGCCAATCGAGCACCAAACCTCCCCTAAGTTTTACATCGGGAGGTTTTGGGCGCGTCGATGTCAGGGATGGATGCCATGACAAGACGATTGGCTGAGACGTTTGACAGGATGTCTCTGCCAATCCTAATTGTGAGTCTTTTCCTAACTGGATTTCTGGCATATTTCCTATCGGGAAGCCTTGCATTCACAACTGACCTGTCTTCTTTCGCTCCCGAGACGGAAGCCGACGAGGCTCAGGAGAGGATCGAGGGGTCGATAGGTTCGTCCCCGCATCTGGTATACATCAACGTGAAGCCGTCAGCCAGTGAGGATCAGCTGGCGAATGTACTGGAGATGAAGGCACTTCACAGGCTATCAGAGGACTATGAGAGAATCCAATCACACTCTGACGAGAATGGGCACTTCATCGCGTCACAAATCAATGCAGCTGAGATTCTACAGAGGTTCCTTGAGGAAAGGAACTACACAGGGGAACTGACGGACTTCAATGACTGGAAAGGAATGCTGGAAACCGTATTGGAGGACGAAGAGTGCGGAGACGCGATTGGAAGCGATGAGCGATCGATTGCTAATGCCGCGTTCGCCTCATCTGCATTGCTACACGAAGACTTGGACTACTCTCCGGTTTGTGACTGGCTGGAAAGCGGTACTGGGAACCCGACACCCAGCGCAAGCAGTACGCTTTGGCTCATCGAAATCAGAGGGGATGTAGACAGCGAGGACAGGCAGAGGTATGCAAACGACATCAGGAGCATGTTGAGCGAGCAGTCCATTCTCGAGTACGGAGTTATCTCTGACGATCTAATCAGCAATGACATCAACGAGTCCACCCTAGACAACCTAATCTGGCTGATTCTTCTTGCGGTAATCGTAGTTGTAGTCCTCCTTGCACTTACCTTCAGATCCGCGACTATGGTTGTGGCACCGCTGACCGCATTGCTGGCCTCTCTGGTTTGGACGTACGGCGCCATATCCCTGATGGGAATGAAATTCTCGATCCTGGAGATAGCGGTGGCCCCTGTTGTTCTCGGCCTAGGTATAGACTACTCGATACACCTACAGAGGGCTTACGAGAGGGCCAAGGGAGGTTCCAGCAGCTCCGCAGAGGCGTGGGCCAAGGCCCTAATGGAGCTCAGAGTTGCACTATCGCTGGCTGTAACTACCACGGTCTTCGCATTCCTGGCAAATTCTCTTTCCCCCTTGCCACCCCTCAGGACATTCGGAGCCACCCTGGCTCTCGGGGTGGTATCTGCATTTCTGGCTAGTACTGTAACCGTAGGGGCCATGCACGTTTTCGTAGAGAGGACCATGGGAGCCTCTCGAAGCAGAGGTCTTGAGCTGGGCAACCTAGCCGAGAGAGCAGCAGAATTCCAGAGGGGGAAGGCCCCCATGGTCCTCCTATCTGTGGCGATAATCACAGCAGGGTCAGTAGTAGTCGCGATGCAGGGTCTTGATACCAGCTTTGAGTTGACTGACTTCCTATCCGAGGACGAGATGGAGATAATGGAGGTCAGGGAAGACCTCTACGAATCCTACGAGGTGAACGCCCTGAAGTCGGTCTACATCCTAGTAGAGCCGAGCGAAGGGGAGTCCGCATTCGATAGCGAGGAGGGGCTAATAGAGGCCCTTGGAGATCTGGAGGACTCCTTGGCAAGGATGGAGGGTACGGTGGTCACGGAGGCCCCCGGCACTAGCAACGAATGGGCCTCCTACGACAGCATATACAGGATAGTGGCAGATGCGATAGAGCAGGACCCCTCATTCGGGGTGGATAACAACCTGGAGGTCTTCGGCGAGGACCTAGCACCAAGCGAAAGCTTCGTCGAGGGAGACTTGGCCGTGGCCATTTCATCGCTACTACAGAACGAAACAGTTGGAGACCAGCTCAGAGGTACCACTTGGGCGGAGAGGGCCGAGGAGCACGTAGGACTGACCGATGATGGTACTGCGATAAGGTACCTTAGAATCAGAGTCGATGTCGAGGCGCAGAGCAGCGCTATGGTAGAGCAAATCTCCGAGGAGATGGGGGCTGAGGCTTCCATAGTCTCGTCAGACACCGGGGGCCGGGCGTACGCCGTTGGCGACCTGATGACCCTCTCGAACCTCCTTTCCGGGCTAATTTCCTCTATCGTAAGCTCCACCGCAATCAGCCTAACCGTCTCTCTTCTCGTTCTGGCCACTCTTACTCGCAGGATAGGCCAGTCTCTGCTGGTGATACTTCCCGTGGGCCTGGCTGGATCATGGGTCGTGGGCTCAATGGCGGTCCTGGGAATCAACTGGAACGTCCTGACTATCATGATCACCGCACTTACCATAGGTCTCGGAATCGACTACTCGATCCACGTCTGGAGGAGGTTCGAGTCGAACAGGGCTTCAGGCATGGCAATCTGGCCTGCAATGCGAGACATGTACGCGCACACCGGATCCGCGCTCCTTATGTCAGCTGGCACCACCATTTGCGGATTCATGGTTCTGCTACTCTCCCCCATCCCAGTGATCAGGGACTTCGGGGTCGTGAGCTCCATATCGGTGACCTTCTCGCTTATCCTTGCGTTGCTGGTACTGCCGGGACTGCTTGCCGCAGAGGTGCGGACCAACGGAAACGGCTCCTAGTCCAAAAGCCCAATCAGCTCCCCAACCTCCAGATTCTGCTCCCTGGCGAGGAGCAGTATGGCGATCTCAATAGAAACAGGGCCCAATGCCCTCCTCTTCCTCTCGGCCCTCCTCAGGACCTCGCGCCTCTCGAGGCCGGACATCGACGAGACAATGGAGGCCATTCTTGCCAATGGGATTTCGATGCTTGACGATTCCCCATCCTCATTCTTCTCAGCTGGATTATCCATACTAGGGGGGGCTTCATCTTCCACATCCGTATCGGGTGACTCAGGCATCTCTTCGAACCTTGACAGGAATGGGCGCCAACCCATCTCGGGAGGGTGATCTGGAATAGAGGAGCATGGCTCGAGCGAATCCTGACTACCCACCAGCCAACCTGCCGAGTGAAGTCGCCTTGCCAGCGATAAAGCAGAGTCTGGAGAAAACCACTGCATCTCAAGGGACCACATTCTGGAAAGGTCCCTCATACTTACAGCGGTACCTCCGCTGAAGGAGGAGTGGAGGAGCTTCGAGATCTCAATTTCGACATCCTGGGACATGTTTCAAGGCCGGCTAGACGACAATGTGCTTGATGGTTGTCCTGAGCGAAATCGCGCTTCATTGAAGTGTGGTGGCAC
>LUSA01000070.1 GCA_001629235.1 Marine group II euryarchaeote REDSEA-S43_B8
GCATCTCAAGTTTTTCGACCATAGAAATTATTGCAGATACCTGTCTTTCTGTTGCAGGACTATTTCTGTCCATATTTAGTAGACTATCAATCAATTCACTGGCACTGCCATCCTTTCCACCAGTAAGTTCTGAAAGATCCGTTAATCCCATCTCGCCAAGAATAGCATCCAATTCTAGACCTAATCTATCTGAGACTCTAATGATTAACGCTATCTGCTTTTCACTCGGTGCGATGTTCGTCTTCCTTTCTTCGCTGATTTCATCAAGAATATTCTTCACATCATCCCCAGAAAGTTGCATTAGTGATTTATTGCCTAATATCTCGGCAGCTTCCTCCTCAGACATATTTGTCAATATTCTTTGAAGATATTCTATCTGCTTTACTGTAGGCTTCTGTTTTCTCTTTTCCAATGCAAGTAGGTGAATCTTACGAAATAGTTGTTCAAATTCGGTCCACTTTGAGTGGGCTTCGGCTAATCCATCTTCAATAGAGTCTAAATCCGACTCCATAATTGCGGTAAAGTCTGCGGAGAATAATTCTCCATCTGCTTGGTTGTAGTGCGGGGCAACGTCTAACCACAAGGGTCTACCGTTTTTTGTTGGAATCAGTGAGCTTCCGTCTTTTTCGATGTATCGCTTCTGTTCGAGGTTCTTGACCATTGAAACATATGTGGATGGCCGTCCAATACCACTTTTCTTCATTTCTTGTATAATCGAGCTTTCGGTGAATCTCCTTGGTGGTTTAGTGAAATCTACAGTCATTTCAGCCTTAGAATCAGTATCCCAGGATTCTCCTATAGAAAATCCGACTTCTGGGGGTTTTGTTTGGACTTCACCAATGGACCACGAGAATACATTTTCCCATCCGTCGTGAGTTCTCCATGAGGCGGTTCCAGTAATTGGCACCTCCACCCCATCGCATGAAAATTTCAGAGCCCTCCTTTCTCTAACGGAATTGGACATTTGGCTGGCTGCAAACCTTGACCAAATCAGTTGATACAATTTCTTTTCATCAGTATCCTTTCCTGCATTCTCAATGGTTGGATCACTGGGCCTAATTGCTTCGTGAGCGTCCTGAACATTACTGCTCTTCTTTCCTGACTCACCTACTCCTTGGCCCAGATATTTTTCTCCTAGTTTAACAGAGATGTGGTCTCTGATACTCTCTCTGGCCTTTGAATTAGTTCTAGTTGAATCGGTGCGAATATAGGTTATGTGTCCTCCATTATACAGGGATGAAGCGACCCCACTGGTCTTTGATATGGACCACCCTAGTGTAGAGTTCGCAGTTTGAAGCATAGTATCCGTTGTGAAAGGTGGTTTTGGTTTCCGATTTACCGTACCCTCCTTAGCTTCTGTTAGTATCAATTTATTTGAGGAGGTTATCTGTTCAACAGTTTGTTCAGCGAATTTAGTATTCGAGGTTCTATTTGGATGATGTTTTCCATCATCATCTAACCAAGCATTGGGATCATCAGATTCGTGGAATCTAACATTCATCTCTATCCCATTAGAAGGAACCGAAACCGAATGGTACTCTTTGGGCACATGGTTATCTCTCTCCAACTCCTTTTCTACAATGAAGCCAAGTGTTGGAGTCTGCACCCTCCCCATTGATTTCAATTTCCACGATTTGCAGAATTTTGAGCATCTCCAGCCCACTAATCTGTCTATCAGCCTTCTAACTATAGCTGCATTGACAAGATCCATATCTACATCTCGTGGTTCGGAAATTGCAGACATTACTGCGTCCTTCGTAATCTCGTTGAACGAGATTCTCTGTATTGAGTCGAAATCGGACAGAATCTCCTTCAGTCTCCATGCGATAAATTCCCCCTCTCTATCAGGATCAGTAGCAATAAATATCTCGTTCACGGAGGATTTGGATGCTTTGCTCATTATTGCGGATAGTTTCCTCTCCGCCTTTTCATCTGTCCAACTCCATGGAGGATTGGGTAACTCTCCATCCTTGTAAGCCCACATTGCTTTGTTGTTAACTGGTAAATCCTGAACATGGCCATTGCAAGCATCTACAATCCACCCCTTTCCGAGGTACTTTTTGATAGTCTTAGCCTTAGCACCGGATTCAAGGATTACTAGTTTCATATGATGCCTCTGGATTTGTTCGGCCGTAACATGCCCTGTATAAACTAGGTGGAGTGTTGAAGCCTTCCACGCACGCGTACGCGCGAGCGCGCGCGAAACCGAAGTTGTTTGACAAAGGCGGTAATAACTGGATTTGAAACCTAACGATTGAAGAATGGATGCGTATGGCGTAAATGATGGGAATAGCGTGGAGTCTTTTGGGAAGTCCTGCACTGAGGCTCATTGACTCCGAGACTGCCCATTCTATTTCTATGAGAGTAATGAGGGGCTTCGGTGAAACTAGTGCGGGTCAGAACATGCTGAACGCCCTTTACAGTTCCACCACCCCCTAGGTTTAGCTGCTGGTTTCGATAAAGGTGCAGAGGCGCTCATGGCCTGGTCTGCTATGGGATTCTCATGGACAGAGTATGGCGGAGTTACAAGATACCCGCAGGATGGGAATCCAAAGCCTCGCATGTTCCGTGCCAATAGGCATAAGGCGCTAGTGAATAAGATGGGTTTCAACAATCCCGGTGCATCTGAAATTCGGAAGAGGTTGATTTCTCGAAAATCCGAAGATAAATGGCCAAAGACACCAGTTGCTGCTAATATTGGTAGGTCTAAGAAGGTCCCAAATGAACATGCAGCAGACGATTATGCTTCTACACTTGATATTCTATGGGATCATGCCGACATGTTCGTACTCAATATCTCTTCACCCAATACTCCAGGCCTTAGAGATCTTCAAGGTCAAGAGTACCTATCTTCGATTCTAATATCATGTAATAAGGTACGGGAAATGAAGGGAGCCAGCAAACCAATATTGCTGAAGCTTTCTCCGGATAATAGTGATGATGAGATACTGGAAACCGTTTCTCTTTGTTTATCATCTGGTGTTGATGGCATTGTTGCCACAAATACTACCATAAAGAGGCCAGCACCACTATCCACTCAGTCTAGAAAGGCTTTCTCAAGTGACGGCGGGTTATCTGGACGCCCTCTGAATTCACGCTCTCTTGAAGTGATAAATTTGGTCTATGGTGAAACTCAGGGCAAAATTCCTATTGTTGGAGTGGGAGGTATCGAATCCAAGGAAACTGCATGGGAGGCAATAATTTCTGGATCATCGCTCATTCAACTTTACTCAGCACTTGTATTCAATGGCCCTACAGTAGTGTCCAGTATAGTCAAAGGAATAAAGAGTAGAGTTAGAGAGTCCGGCTTTTCGTCTTTATCTGAAGCAGTTGGATACAAACACATTTAAAGATTCGCTCCTAGAATACAACGTGCAACTCACTAGGCTGTCGCGTCTGCTGATTGTTTTCGGGACATCGATATCTATTTTTGGCCTAATGATGGTGACTGTGGACCCCCAGGTCCAGTATAGTGTTGACGAGGTAATGAGTGAACCTGAGAGATTCGAACGGGAAAATATCTTCGTACGTGGAATAGTATTGCCCGGATCAATGGATTATGATGAGCTGGTGTTTACCTTGCAAGGAAGCACAGAGGAATTGATTGTCGATTTCAAGGAATCTCCCATTCCAGATGGCTTTGATGAGGGCAGGACTATTGCTGTCAGAGGGATGCTAAAGTCGGAACATTCTTCTGATGGGACACTTATCTGGATAATCGAGTCCTTTGAGATTCAAACAGGCTGCCCGTCAAAGTATGAAGCTTGATTGACTGGGCATATTCATACGTGTCGCCATTACGCGATAATCGGGCTAGAGGGGGAGTTGACGTGCTCTATTTTTCACAAATCGTTGATAATGGTGACTCGAAGTCCGAGGGCGGCGCAAACGAGCCTTTGGGATTACACCAGTTGACTGCGATGTCTCGCCCCCAAGAGATCCAGGTTGGCGTTAGCCGAATCCGGAGGGATTCTGCAAGCGTCTCACGCCCGGGAACCAGGTCAGGCGCGGAAGCGAGCAGCCCGACCGGGGATGCTGGATGCCTTGGGACTTCGGGACGGAGAAGGCTGGTGCTGCACTCTCACTGATGACGAGCGTCCACCGAGGACACGCCCACTACTCGGGTATTCCGGGTAGTCCGCCCATTTTGCATACAATTTCGAAATGTTTTCTATTCACAGGCTGAACTGAAAGTCTCTGACCCCTTTGCAATAGGGGCATTCCCTCGAGATCTCCATTGGATCTAAGATCAGGGAGGCCCACCAGGGTCATTTCTGATACAGGTTCAATATCTACCATGACCCACCTGGGATTTTCTACCGAAGCCTTTGGATCGAAGTATTTTGATTCTGAATCTTGAGCTGTATGATCGGGATACGCCTCCTTGGAAACCTTTGCTACTCCGGCAACATGCGGGGGTTTACAGTTTGAGTGGTAGAACAGTACCATGTCACCAACAACCATATCGTCACGCATGATGTTCCTAGCCTGATAGTTCCTTACTCCGTCCCAATATGTGGATCCATCGGAAACCAGTTGTTTCCAAGGATAGACGTGGGGCTCGCTCTTCATCAGCCAGTAGTTTACCATGAGCGTCCTAGTCAGAACATAGCAATAAATTTGATTCACCAGGCATCGTCTGTTTGAGTGTAGGATATTCTTGTCTCCAAGACATCAATGTTGGTGTTTTGAGATTGGGTGTGCAATCCAGCAGTCTTTACCATTGCTGTCATACCGCCTGTAAGGCCCAAATTGGAAGTTACCATGAAAGAGTAAATCGCTGGTAGTAACAGAAGAGCAGAGAGAGCAGCAACAATAAGGAGGACAATAATGACTGTGACGAAGGGGCCTATTGCGGGGATTTCTATTCCAAAGGCACACGTCATGCCCATGGCAGTTACTGTGGTAGCCTCGAACAGGCTCATTCCGGTACTTGAGCATGCAGTGCGAATTCCATCCAATGTTCCGCCCATCTCCTTGACCCTATTTGCAATGTGTATAGAGAAGTCTATACCAACGCCAACAAGGATTGACCCGATCATAACTGTCACAAGAGATAGTGATAGGCCCCACGCATCCATTACTAACCACTGCATGGCTACGGTGAATCCTACTGGGATTGTAGTAAGGAAAGCGTATCTAATATCTCTGAAAACCAGAGCTAGGGTGATTATCGTGAATCCCAGTGCGAATGCCAGAGAGGTCCATTGCGAGTCCACTATCAAATTATTTACTTCTATCGTTATTGAAGCAACACCGATTAGTGAGTCGCCCAATACGTTGATTGGGTTTTCAGAGTCTCCAGCAGCCTTTGCCCAGTTGTTAATCTGCTCTGTAGTTATTGCCGTACTCTTGACATCCATGAATGGCATATCTATGTAAATCAGAGAACGCTGATAATCCGGAGAAATGAATAGCTCCCTCATTTCTTCTGTCATACTATTGTAGAACACATAGAGTAGGAAATTCTGAGCCTGTCTACCCCCATCATCCTCCTGGGCATCAAGTGTATCCAAAATAGTCCAGAAGGAGACATTTCCCGATTGGTCTCTGTCGAAGATTAGTTCTGCAATCTCCTTGATAGGATCTGGGAGGGGAGTATCTTCGATGAAATCGTTAATTGGGGTACCAGAAACATTGACTCCCACAGCAATCGCCTTCATCAGGAAGACTATCGAGACCGCAGTAGCATTCTCTACATCATTGCATCTGGACTCGAGATTCTCTATGCCCTCAAGATTGGCGTATGGATGATCTGGGTTTATTGACCCTAGGCCGATCTCAGGCTCAGCCTTGATGTTTGCATCAACAAGTAGGAAACCTGGTTGTCCTGCTTCAAACTCATCAGAGTATACACCCATCTTCTGTACCGCTTCCACTTCACTGGGTGCCATTTCTAGTAGGTCGATGTTCTCCTCTACGTTTTGCCTATTGTAACCAGCAGAGATGACCATCAATGCAATGAATAGGGCAAGTGTGATTCGAGACCACTTGACAGGCATGTTTACTGCAGCAACGAAAACCTTCGGAGGTGGATGTGAGGGCTTTTTGAGATCTAGAAGAATTGTAAGATTGGGGACCATTATCATGGTAAGGATGTACACTACGACAATGCCTGCGGCCAACGCCCATCCAACAGTCTGAATGGGCTTCATTGGAGCAAATGTTAGAGAGATGAATCCAATAATCGTCGTCATAGCAGAGAGGAATACCGCGCGTCCTGTTGATTGGAGCGCTGCGGACATCTTCTCTTGGGGGGTTCCCTTAGATTCTGCGTATCTATTCGTAATATGCAGTCCATAGGAAACTCCCAACGAGAGTACGATCGGACCCACTAGTATTACTGTCATAGTTACTTCATAGTCGGTAAGACCGATTAGGCCCAAGGTTACCCAGACCGCACAAAGTGTGGGCAATCCAGAAATTATGACAACCTTAACACCTTGGACAAATCGAATTCTCCCTGTCTGTAGTAAATCGCAATGGAAGAGGAATAGCATCGCTGCTACAATTACAACACCTACTGGAAACACTTGCCAGAATAATTTGAATGACTCTTCAGTAACTGCGTTGGTAAGTGGTGCAGGACCAGTTAGAGTCATCCTTAGGCATAATGATCCATGGTTGGGTTCACACCCTTCTGAACCAGGAGTGCCCCAGTTATTGTCCACTGCAATTTGATCAATAGTGCCTTGGGTTTCTGATACGATATCGCCAACTGTCTTGTTCCCTGTGTCATCAGATATTCCTATGATGATCACGGCTCGACTCCAACCGTATGACGTCTTGATTTCATTACCTGTGCCTATATTCCTGACCAGCTTGTTAAGAGCATTCTGAGGCATCTCCTGTAGAATTTGATCTACCCGCTGTTGCTCATCCGGTATTGCATAATTACCAATGAGGTCGCTTTGCGAGTCTATTGTCTCATTAATTTCATCCGAGAGTTGCTGATTTCCAGTTGCCTCGGCAAGACCAGAGAAGAAGGCCTTTACGACGCGGCCGCCGCTAGAGTTTACTTCCTTGATTACACTTGAGATGGAAAGTACGTATTCCACATCGTCTTCTTCGCCCTTGTCGTTCCTAACATAGTTGATCGCTCGCTCAACGTTGTCTATCTGTTCCAGGATGTTAATCTGGCCGTTTGACCCACACTCAACGCATGTAACATTGTAATCGTAAGACTCTACATAAATGACCATCACATTGGTCGTCCAATCATTCTCAACTTGCGCGATCAGGTTCTTTACACTAAGCGGATCTGAATCCGTTGGAAGGTATACCTCCAGGTCCCCATTCACGTTTAGTGCAGGCTCTTCCTTGCAGTAGCTTGGGTCATCGAAACCTTCTCTACAGTCTAATACACCCGAATGGGGCAAAAGTGATACTGTGAATACCAGTGAAACCAGGACCGCCATAACAGGAAACATGGTTAGGTAACTGGAACCCTCATGATCTCTGACCTTCCTTCGTATTTGGTTGGGGACTCGTGACAACCAGGGAATTAGCTGGAAATCCTTTGGAACTATGTTGGAAAACCTCTCCTTGGCGCCTGACAAAAAGCGGCCAATGGTGTTCTGAGAATCTTCCCTAGCCATGTCCCTCCCGCCATGACGTGAAACGGCATACCTTCAACCCCTCGGCAAAGATGATTGTCTCAAATACGTTTTACAACTGCACGGCAATGGTCAATAACACGACTCTCTGCCAATTATTCGGTGGGGTTCATGGGACAGCCTAAGATTTCAGATAAGCGGTGGAGTGTAGACCTCGAGAAACGAATTCAAGCGGACCACTATGATGAAGAGGCTTATCGAAAAAGATATGCATTCAACAAAGAAACAGACAAGGAAATATTCGTTATTGATACTCCTCCTCCGTATCCCAGTGGAACATGGCACATTGGAGCGGTTGCCCAGTATAGCATGATCGACGTTATTGCGAGGAGCCAGAGGCTGCTGGGTAAAGAAGTGAAGTTCCCCTGGGGAGTGGATAGGAATGGCATCAATATCGAATTCACCGTTGAAAAGAAGACAGGGAGGAAGATGAGGACTTATGATAGGGCTGAATTCCTAGAGCTTTGTTCGGAAACTATTGAGGAATACACCAAGGCTATGCGAAATACTGCAAAGAGAGTCGGGCTATCTTGCGACTATGAGAACGAATATCTCACAGATGCCCCCGACTACAGGGCAGTATCGCAGTCTATTTTCGTTGAGCTTTTCAAGAGTGGCGATATTGTAGAAGACCTTAGGCCCAATATTTACGATCCAGTTGAAGGTACCACGATAGCCGATGCGGAGGTCCAAAGGGTTCAGAGAGAATCCAAACTTTGCAATGTGAAGTGGCACACTGAGGATGGCGAAGAAATCATAATTTCAACTACAAGGCCCGAGATGATTTGTGCTTGTGGAATAGTAGTAGTACATCCTGAGGATGATAGATACGGTCACCTACTAGGTAAGAGGGTGAAACTCCCCATAGAGGTAGCAGAACGAGACCAATATGTCGAGATTGCCCCCCATCCTTCAGTAAAGATGGATTTCGGTAGTGGGATTCTGATGGTTTGCTCTTATGGTGACCAGAATGACGTCTCTATTTTCAGAGAGCTTGGATTAAGGCCATTCGTAGCGATTAATCTTGACGGTGAGATGACAGGAATCGCAGGGCCATTATCTGGGATGAAAGTAATTGAAGCCCGAACAAGAGCAATAGAAATACTACGAACATCAGGAAATCTAGTCTCTACGGAAGACCGTTTACAAGAAGTACCCGTCAGCGAGAGGGGAGGAAACCCAATAGAGATTATTCTACTAAAGGAGTGGTATGTAAGACAGACTCATATTCTGGATAGACTAATGGAACTTTCAAAGGAAAGCAGCTTCATACCCGAGAGGAACCGGCAGTACTTACATGATTGGATAGATGGAATATCCATTGACTGGCCCATCAGCAGACGTAGGTGGTACCATACAGAAGTCCCCATCTGGTACTCTGAGGACCGAACCAAAGTAGTCGTTCCACCAAGAGGTTCCTATGTGCAACCATGGAGGGACTCGCCCCCAAATAACTCTGAAGTGGTTGATAGGGAGAGCAAGGAAACGCTTGGAACCTATCAGGAATTGAGCTTGACACTTGGGAAACTGACAGGCGAGGAGAAGGTGTTTGACACATGGATGGACTCATCAAATTCCAATCTTTACGTCTCTGGTTACTTGACGGAACCGAAATTGTTTGATAGGGCATTTCCGACTTCAATTAGGCCTCAGGGCAAGGAAATTGTCAGAACATGGTTATACTACACACTGCTGAAGAGTGCACTTTTACTCGATCGTCCTGGTTTCCAGAGTATTTGGGTAGACGGACTTGGAATGGATCCATGGGGTAGGAAGATGTCGAAGTCATTAGGAAATGGCATAGATGCAGATAGCGTTCTCGAATGCGGAGCTGGCGGTAGGACCGGTTCATGGAAGATTAGGGGGGCCGATGGCAAGCAAGTAGTGCTGAAGGCAAACAAAATCGGAAGTGAGGGCTTTCGACTTTGGAAGGCCTGCGATGCGCAGGTGGGTGATGACTTCCATATCAATCCAGAAGAGATTGAGACTAAGTATTACGGCGTACTTACTAAGATATTCAACGTAGCTAGGTTCGCAAGCCAATTCGAAGCTCCTGAAGACTTTTCTTCACCTCCCGAATTGAATATAGAGGACATATGGATTCTGTCTGAATTTGATCATTCCATGGCCTCAGTGGAGAATGCATGGAAAGATGTGGATATTTACACTGCAGCGCAGACGCTGAAGTCCTTTGGTACGGGGATTTTCCCCAGTCACTGGCTCGAGATGTCAAAGACTAGGCTCTATGATGGGGATATCTCGGCTACATGGACAATGCACAGAATAGTGCGTGATCTTCTCAGTGCATTTAGCCCAATATGTCCGTTCTTCACACATTATCTAAGTACAACACTTTACGATTCTAGTTCAGTGGATGTCAGAGCATTCCCAAGGCTTCCTTCATTTACTGGTACCGATTTGTTTGTAGAACTTAGAGACAAAACTGAGTCCTTGGAAGAGTTCAATTCAATGGTTTGGAGAGCAAAGAAGGATCGTGGACTTTCTCTTAAGTCTCCAATTTCAGATGTCCAAATTCCTGAATCCCTGACTTTATTCTCCGACGCTTTGGTAAAGATGCACAATCTAGAGTTCTAGTCGGTCAGTTAAGGGAATTATTGCACCTTCCGGTTTCGAAATACTCTATGAGCAGTCCTGCCATTTCAGTTCCAATCCGAGCCTGTGCCTCCAGAGTCGAAGCTGCAATATGTGGGCTACCATGGAAGGAGTCGTGGCGTAGCAGGTCACACTCTGCAAGCGGCTCAACTTCGAAAACATCGAGTGCTAGTGATGTTAGTTGACGTGACTCCAGAGCCATAGAAGCAGCGGACTCATCGACTACACCGCCCCTTGCGCAACTAACTATGTGATTACCGCATTCAATCCCGTCTAGGCCTATTCCAGGCATCATGGATATTCGTTCTGAGTTTACCAGATTCCTTGTTTGTTCGTTCAGATTGCAATGTACAGATATGTGGGTGCAATATCTGAAAATTTCATCCACATCATCATGTAATTGAACGCCCTCAGGTGCTTCATCGACGAAGGGATCGAAAGCATGGACTTCCATGCCGAATGATGAAGCAATCGCAGCAACTCCTCTGGCTATTCTTCCGAACCCAATTAGGCCCAGCCTTTTTCCACCTATCTCAGAGCCTCGCAATTGTTTCTTTGCCCACTCTCCATTTCGAAGCGTCCGATCTGCTGTTGCTATATGCCTTGTAGAGGCTATCAGATGTCCAATGGTTAACTCCACGACACTGCGAGTAGATGCTCCCGGAGTATTGCACACTGTGATGCCTTTTTTCGTCGCTTCGACGATGTCGATATTATCCACTCCCACTCCTGCCCTCCCAATGAATCTAATACCGCCGTTATCATTCACTGAGGCTGAGATTTGCTCTGATGGAAGTTTTGTGGCACTTCTGATTACTACCGCATCAAATTCTAGGAGCGAACCATTTGCGATTTCTTCTGGATCGTGGTGGCGCAAGACTACCTCATGACCTGCATTCTCAAGAATTTCAACTGCTTCATCGGACATCCCATCTGTTACAGCGATACGCGCCATGTGCATACCTGGAACATTACGTGCATCAACATTGTGAGTATCATGCCGGTGGGTTGATATTTAGTACCCCTAATTCAATTACAGATACAATGGGATTTGAATTACCTGAACTTGAATATGCCTATGACTCACTAGAGCCCCATATTGATGCGGAGACAATGGAGCTACACCATTCCAAGCATCATGCTGGATACACCGCTAAACTGAATGCTGCAATCGAGGGTACAGAAATGGACTCTTTGGGTATTGAGGATTTGATGATTAATCACATGGATAACGCTGCAGTTAGGAATAACGGAGGGGGATTCTGGAACCATGGAATTTTCTGGGAGACAATGAGCCCCGATGGCGGTGGAGAACCCGAGGGAGATCTTGCAAATGCAATTTCAGACTCTTTCGGATCTTTCCAATCTATGAAGGATCAGTTCAGCGATGCAGCCATGACAAGATTCGGCAGTGGTTGGGCATGGCTATGCGTTTCAGATGGGCAACTTTCCATATGCTCCACTCCAAATCAGGATAATCCCCTCATGTTGGGCGAAGGTATACCAATTCTAGGTCTAGACGTTTGGGAACATGCCTATTACAAGAATTACGGACCGGGCAGAGGGGACTACATCACCGCTTGGTGGAATGTAGTAAATTGGTCAGCTGTGTCCGATAACTACCATGCCGCAATATAGTCGAATATATGTAATGCCTACCGTTCCATTATAGCGCTCTTTGGACACGCAACAGCGTGGTCGACGATTACGAGGCTATGTTGACAGCGGTATTGATATTGGTATCACCCGTTATTTTTGCACTCCCTGTGTCGTTCGCATGGAGATGGTGGGTCGGCATTGAACCAGAGCATGAGCACTAT
>LUSA01000071.1:0-1356 GCA_001629235.1 Marine group II euryarchaeote REDSEA-S43_B8
CCTAGCAGGTTCGCATCAATGAAGAGGGCTGTGGCGAAGATTAGTCTCCTGGCCCACCTTGGAAGTTCGGAGAATCTGTCCAAGGATCTAGATCGAAGTGGTTCATCGCGAGCCTGATTGTCCTCACCCGTCTTGACCCCTGTCACCGGATTAATCCGGTCCCAGACCTCCTTCTCTTCCTGACTCATGCTCCCAACGGGACCGGTGCACGAGGTGGCATAACTGTTGGGGCAGTGCGGCGGGTTTTTTCCCGCCGCACTGCTTTTCGTATTCCCGATTACTCAGTCGTGGCGGTGGTTATGCCGTTGACTGGGTCCCAGCTTCTGGCGCAGTCGTAGGAGACCGTGCCATCAGTGGCAGTGGGGAACTCTCCGATGCAGAACCCTGCAGCGGGTACGTCGCCGTTTGCCAGGAAGCTGAGTGTGCCGCTGGCACCGTTCCATCCCTGTCCTGTTCCCATGACAGCGTCTTGGGCGGCCAATCCTGGGGTCGCCAGAGCTGTGAAGGCAGCGAACGCAGCGATGGTCACTGCGTCGAATGCCTCGGCGGTGTATATCCCGCCAGCGCAGTCAGCGGACTGGGCGCAAAGGGCCGAGAAGACCATTGCCACCATTCCTGGGGTTCCAGCTGCAGCGGGCTTGGTTGCGATTATGCCGTCCACCAGAGTGGTGTCGGACATTCCTGCAGCCAGTCCCTCTTCTGCTATGCCGTCAGCGCCGTAAATGGCGCCTGAGTATCCAAGACCTGCCAGTTCCTCGATGATCCCCGCGCCATCGGTGGCGTAGGACACGAGTAGCACGGATGTGCATCCTGCGTCTACCACGGCCTGAGCCATGGTAGCGAAGTCTGTCGTGGTCTCCTCGTAGCCAACCTGAGTGCAAACGTGAGAAGCGTTCATGTTAGCCACGAAAGCGTCTGCCAGACCTGCACCGTATGCGTTGGTCATGTGGACCACGGCAACGTTGTCCTGTCCATCGGCCGACATCACATCAGCAACGACAGCGCCTTGGAAGGCATCGCTTGGTACGACCCTGAAGAAATTGGGGTAAAGCGAGTCATCGGTTAGCGCAGGGCTGGTGCTTGCGTAGGAGATCTGTGGGATCCCTGCTGCAGAGAGAACTGCGTTAGCAGCCATGGAAGCTCCGGAGCAAGCTGCTCCGACTGCTGCCCAGACTCCAGCGTCCACTAGTGACTGAGCTGCGGTTCCACCCATTGTGGAGTCGCAACCCGAGTCAGCGTATACCAGCTCGAACTGCACGCCGTTGCTGTACCCGATTGTGTTGGCTAGTCCCAGTGCGATCTGGGAGGCTGCCACGAAACCGGGGCCGTAAACGGCGATTGGACCTGTAGCGTCGT
>LUSA01000071.1:1410-7873 GCA_001629235.1 Marine group II euryarchaeote REDSEA-S43_B8
GCCGATCTTGACAGTGGCTCCTGCCCACTCAACGGCTGCGAGGCCGCCAGCGGCGTCCCACATCCTGTCGCAGTTGAAGTACTCGCCATAGGTAGGCACGTGGTGGAAGGTGCAGACATCGTATCCCGAGCCGCCGACATCGCCGTTGGCTAGGAAGGTGTGAGTTCCGCTGTCACCAGCGTAACCGTTGCCGACCATCTCGATGTGCGTAGCCATGTTTGCTCCGTCCTCCATCATTGCAGCGTGTCCGATCATCATGACCGTGTCGTAAGCCTCTGACTGGTAGATTCCAGTCGAGCAGACTGCGTCATCTGCGCAAGCTGCTGCGAAGACGCCTGCGCCTGCGGCTGCTGCCCTGGGCTTGGTGACCTGTAGCAGGTTGGCTGCTGCTGGTGCCGAGTAGTCGTTCAGAGCAGCTTCGCCTGCCATTCCGTCAGCGCTGAAGGTCGGGATTGCTGCCCCGAGCCCTGCCATGGTCTCTACGATCATGGCACCGTCGGCTGAGTAAGAGGCCAGGAACGCGGAGTCGCATCCTGCATCAATTACAGCCTGGACTGCTGCCTGGAAATCTGTGGCGGTCTCCTCGTAGCCTGCCTGCAAGCAGACGTTCTCTGCTCCTAGGTTGGCCACAACTGCGTCTGCTAGTCCTGCGCCGTAGCTGTTCGTCATGTGGACTACCGCGGTGTTGTTGACGCCCGATGCTGCAATCATGTCCGCAGCTGCCTGCCCTTGTAGGGCATCGCTTGGAACAATCCTGTAGAAGTGCGGGTGGTCGGTATCACTCGATAGCGCTGGCGAGGTGCTCGCGTAGGATATCATTGGGATACCAGCTGCCGAAAGCACTGCGTTTGCACCCATTGAAGCACCGGAGCAAGCTGCTCCGGCAACTGCCACTACGCCCGAGTCCACCAGGGACTGAGCAGCCGTTTGGCCCATGGTACCGTCGCATCCTGAGTCTGCCTCGACTACCTCGAAGACGTAGTCGTCTCCCATAGCGTTCAGGTCAGCCTGAGCCTGTGTCCATGCATAGGTGAAGGGCGCGGCGAACTGAGCTATTGGTCCTGTAGCGTCGTTCAGGAAGCCGATCTTGATTGTGGTTGCCTCTGGCTCTACCACTGGAGCTACGAACACAGGGTTCGCGGTTCCCATGTAGTGAGCTGCAATCTCGTCGACTACCGCGTGTGCCACATCTGCATCGAAGCCGACGACGTTGTTGTCAGCGTCGTAGCTCTCGAATGGAGGGTAGAACGGGTCTGTGCAGATCTTCAGCTGCCCGGACTCCAGAACTCCAGTCAGAGTGGACCCCTCGCTGGGCGAGGCCGGGTAAGCCGTTGCCGTGTCAGCGGTGGTGTCGTCTGCCAGTGTGACTGCTCCGTCGAAGGAGGCACCGTAGATTGTGTCGTACTCGCCTGAGTCGACTACAGCGCCGATGGCCATGTTGAGGGCGTCTAGGAGTTCCCCAGAGTCCTCGCGGACTGCGAACCCGAAGTTCTCGTCTGAGAAGGTCACCATCAGGGTTCCTTCCAGGGACAGAACGGGTGCATCGCCCATTGCGTACATGACGTCTCCGTTGTTCAGAGCGGTGATGACCGATGGGAAGTCCTCGAAGGCACTGATTGTCGCCATACCGAGGTTCTCGTTGGCGTACAGGTCCGAGGTTGTCCCTGACTGGACACCGATGGTCGTACCTGCTGCGTTGAGGTCGGCCACCGCTGTGATGGACGCTGCACCGGATCCGCCGATCACACCCTGGCTACTGGTGTAGTAAGCCCTGGTGAAGTCGACTACCTGGTCGCGCTCATCCGTCTTGGTCATCGCCGAGATGATTACGTCGCACATCTCGCCGGCATTCAGGTTGGGGATAATGGGGTCCCATCCGGACTCCACCCAGACTGCCTCAACGTCGCTGGCCATCGAAATGGTCCAGTCTGACGTATCGTCGTCGTCGTCCCCCCCTGCGCATCCAGCGAGACTAGCCGCTAGCATGCTCAGAGTAAGCATCATTGCTATCATTTTCTTGTTGTACATAGTGTTCACACTATCCGTGCCCACGCGAAATACCTTTTACATATAGAGATTATTGATTATTATCTTTATAAGCAATGCGAAAAAAAGCACCCTAGTGGCCTAAAAACGAGGTTTTTTTCTCAGTAGATTTCATTCCATTGAGATTTTCCTTCCGAGACAATGAAGTTGCAGTCTCTGTGCGGCTTGTTATGGGCGAGCCGATGGACTACGCGTCTAGCGGGGTGGATATAGATCTAGAAGCCAAGGCAGTGGCTAGTCTGATTGGTTCATTGGCCTCTTCCAGCAGAGCTCCAGGTGAGCTTGGCGCTCCGGTGCACCTCCCAGGGGGATTCGGGGGGATTATCGAATTCGGTGACTCTTGTCTTGCACTAGCGACCGATGGCGTTGGTTCCAAACTGCAAATCGCTAGCAAAGTAGGACAATTGGGTGGTGTGGGCTTTGACTGCGTTGCTATGAACGTGAACGATCTAATCTGTGTTGGGGCTGAGCCCCTTGCGTTCGTAGATTACATCGCAGTCCCAGAGGCAGACCCAGAGGTTCACTCGTCTTTGGGCGAGTCTCTTTCTCAAGCATGCAATATAGCAAGGGTCACATTGGCGGGAGGGGAGACAGCTACGCTTCCAGGGATCGTGAAGGAACTAGACCTGTCTGGAACCGCACTAGGGTGGTTCCCTAAGGGAGAGGGGATCACAGGAGAGAATCTTGAGGAAGGAGATGTACTGATTGGCCTTCCCAGCAGTGGGATTCACTCCAATGGATTCACCCTTGTCAGAGCAGTGATTGAGAGGTCTGGCTGCTCATTAGAAGACTCTTGTCCGTTCGATCCAAGCCATGATTACAGAGAAGTCAGAAGATTCTCCGAGAAGGACGGAGCCACCACTCTGGCTGAGGTGATTTTGAACCCTACAAGGATCTACGTTGATCCGGTAGTAGAGCTGGTGCTGGAGTCAAGGAGAGCGGGAGGGGTGGTTGGTCCAGATTGCATTAAGGCCATCGCGCACATCACGGGAGGTGGTTTGTCGAACTTGCTTCGTCTCCATAGTACTCTGGGTTGGGAAATACAGATGCCGCTAGACCCCCATCCAGAGTTTCAGTGGATATCTGAAATCGGATCCGTTAGCACACTGGAGATGCATAGGACCTTCAATATGGGGATGGGGATGGTGGTGGCTGTATCAGAAGAATATGCTGATTCGGCTGAGAGATGGCTTGGTGAACGACTTCCAGGAAGTAGAATTGTAGGACGAGTAGTTTCGAATGGTAGAAGAGTTACACATTCTGACCCAGAAGTCGTATTCTCTCACTACTAATCGTTGGTAATTCCTTTTGTCGGGTTGCCCTGCGGGAGCCATGTCATTCGGCAACGGGGCCTTCCCTCATCGCGAAGGAAGGACTCTGATGCTTCTGCCCCAACTTCCCGAGGATGCGCAGGGCCCTTCTGCAAAGTCTTCTGGAGAGGTTTTCTACAATCCGGCAATGGCTGGAAGTAGGACTCGATGCGTTCTACTCTTCAGTCATGCGATGGAAGAGGGCATGCTCGGTGATGGTACAGTTTACGCTCTCGATGGGCTTACCGCCTCGGGTCTCAGAGCAAGGAGATGGCTGAATGAGTTACCCTGTGAGTTATCTTCTAGAATCTCAGCTACAATAGTTGATTTAGAGAAAGGAGCCCTCGACTGGGCTAGGTCCTCTCACAAGGAGTTCCCGCCATCTGATGGAGTTGGTGACTTGCAAACCTTCCAGGGAGACCTCAGAGCAGCAGTTCTCAGTAGTGGAAGACACTGGATTGACATCGACCCATATGGTTCACCCGCCCCATTCATTGATTCAGCCATGCAATCCATGGCCAGGAGTGGAGTGATGGAGGTCAGCGCGACGGATACGGCTGCTTTGACTGGATCATCCAAAACCGCTCTGATGAGGAGGTATGGTGCCAGAGTTAGGACTGATTGCCTGGCCCATGATTCTGGGATGAGGGTGATGCTGTCGAATATCTCCAGAATAGCTGCCAGACACGATAGGGCGATTGAGCCACTACTTTCGGTTTGGGACTCTCATCACCTTAGGGTATCATTCAGGGTCATTAAGAGTGTGTCTTCGGCCAATGTATTGGAAGAAAGAATTGGTTGGAGGGTTTTCTCCCCGTGTAAGGTGGAGGTTGCCGCTTCAATTGATTCTGGGTTACAAGTAGAAAGCGGAGGAGATGTTCTTCCAATGCACTGCATGCTTCCACTTAACTTTCCAGTGGATAGGAAAGACCCCCGAGTATCTGGTCCCCTATGGATAGGACCTACCGGCGATAGGGGGGCCATGTCTTCAATGTCTGAGGAACGAGCACTGGAGAGCTGTGGACCTATCTTCATCCCCGATGATCCAGCAGGTTGGAACCAGAAGAGTTTCGAAGTTGAGAGGAGGAGGGTCGCCAAGAGCGTCAGACACCTAGCAGAGGAGTCGCAGGTGATTGATTCCTGCAACCTGGTTGTTGTGGACGACCTGGCCGCATGGCTTGGAACCGGTGCTCCCCCTAGTCCACGAAAGATTGTTGAGTCGCTTAGGCAGAACGGACATGTGGCCGCGATTTCCAGTTACGGAAAGCCTTCCTTCAGGACCGCTGCCCCTTGGGAGGTAGTGGTTGAGGCCGCTATGTCTATTCATCCGCCTATGTAGGACATCTCCACCCTAGGAAGGGAGATTGCACCCGAGGAGCGTTCCTCGCTGTATCTGTCTTTCCGAGCGGACCATACTTCTTCTATTGATTGAGTGAGTACATCCGTTTCCCTACCAGACTTGATCAAGGCGGACATGTCGTGCCCCATGGTTGTGAAAAGGCAGGTGAAAAACTTGCCATCGGAAGAAAGTCTAGCTCTAACGCAATCTCCGCAGAATGGTTGTGAAACGGAAGATATGAATCCGATCTCGCCCGAACCGTCTGAGTGAGCCCATCTAGAGGCCACATCGCTAGCAGATTTCCTTGCTAAAGGAGTAAGATCGAATTCACTGGAAAGGAAGTCGATAATCTCGGAAGTCGGCACGACTTGGCCCTTTGTCCATCCATTGGTGCTACCGACGTCCATGAACTCGATGAATCGCACAATAACGCCAGTACCTCTGAATTTTCTGACTAGCTTGGGAATCTGATGCTCGTTTACCCCGCGTTGCACTACGCAGTTTACCTTCACAGGTCCCAGTTCGTATCTGATTGCTGCGGAGATTCCGTCTAGGATATCTGTAACTGGGACTTTAGAGTCCGTTATTTTGGAATGTACATCTTGGTCAATTGCATCTAGGCTGATTGTGACTCTTGAGAGTCCTGATTCGGCTAGGTTTGCTGCATTATTTTCCAGAAGTGATCCGTTTGTCGTGAGTGCGACTTCCATTTCCATGGAAGATAGTTGTCTGACTAGATGGTGGATGTCCTGCCTCAGAAGCGGTTCACCGCCGGTAATTCTTACCTTTCTTAGCCCCAGTGGTTTGCATGCTTTGACGAAATTGTGTATCTCTTCGTATGTCAGGATCTCAGTCTTTGGGAGGAAGTCGTGACCCTTTCCGAATTCCTCCCTAGGCATGCAGTACCTACATCTGAAGTTGCACCTATCTGTAACAGAGACCCTGAGATCTCTCAGAGGCCTGCCCAGTCTGTCTAGCGCCACGTCCAGTGGGTTGGGTGTCAGGTGAATAGTTTGTCTGAAAGAAGAACAGGTTGAAGAATGAGGGTTTCCTGCAGCAAACAATGCTACAGATTACCGAGAAGGCCAGGGAGATGCTGGACAAGTTCGCCGAACAGGCGGATGACGACGATGTGGCTCTCAAGATCGTGATACTCGGAAGAGGTCCGAAGGGCTTCCAGTATGACTTGCAACTCATAGGAAGTGATGATGCATTGGATGATGACATCGAAACTGAAGTTGACGGTCTCGTAGTCTTCGTCGGGTCTAGGAGCGCTCCCTATTTGGACGGAACAATTCTGGACTACAAGGAGACGCTAATGGGCGGGGGATTCAGTTTCGAAAACCCAAATCCTCTCTGGATAGATGAAGTCTCCAAGTCCGTTGCAGAGGTAATAGAAAGTAAGGTGAATCCGCTTGTCGCGGCTCACGGTGGTCACGTTGATCTCGTAGGCGTGGATGATGGAAAGGCAATGATCTCCTTTGGGGGTGGTTGCCAGGGCTGCGGCATGGTGGATGTGACTCTGAAGGAGGGGATAGAGGTCATGATCACTGAGGGAGTTCCGGAAATCACGGCAGTTGTCGATCTGACAGATCACGATGCTGGTACCAATCCATTCTATTGATCAGTACATTGGGACGTCGTCTTCGTCGTCATCTGAGTCGGGAGCAGGAAGAGCGTTCGACTGAGCTTTCTCGAAAGCCTCCCTAACTCTTTCTTCGATATTCCTCGCATCCTCTAGCAGACCCTCGACGGGGACCTCTACCCC